>JAJXTQ010000010.1 GCA_021783685.1 Pseudomonadota bacterium
GCAACACACGCACTTCCAGCGGCTCGTCCGGCGCCACCACGATCCGGAGCGTCAGCGCGAGATCGGCATCTTCCGCGGTCAACACGGCCCCGCGCGGCTCGAAACGCACCCGATGCGCGGCATCCTGACGCAGCGGCGTGAAGCCCGGACTCAGCAGGGCTCCCGTCTCGAGATCGGTGATGTAGAGCGCCTGCGCGCAGGATTGAGCGGGAATGGTGTCCAGCGTGAACGGCGTCAGGCCGTTTTGCTGGGCATTGCCGGAAAACGAGAACTGGGCGCCGTCGTTGCCGATCAGTACGCCATGCCCCTGACGGTTGGCGAGCATGTGGGTCCAGGGACGCGGGGTATCCGGGGTCATTTCGAAACCGGGGCCGTGCGCGTCGAAGCCCATGTCGAGCGCAAGGCCGGGGCGGGGGAGCACGCGGCGCGAGGGCATGGCATGGAGCGGCTTCGGCGCAGCGTCCGAAGGAGATTCTCGCAGCGCCGCGAGCGCCGCGGATTCAGAGTCGGCCCAGCCCAGAATCCAGGAGATTTCAAGAGGCTCCCCGGGCGCAAGATCCAGCTCCACCTGCAGGGCCGCGGCGGGATCGAACGGATACAGCAGACCCTCGTCGGCCGGGTCGCGCAGGGTCTGCCGGACGAGCGCCTCGGGCGCATGGGCCGTGCCGCGCCCGAGAAAACGGCTGCGATCATCCTCGTATCCGCTCAACCGAACCGCCGGATGCGGTTCGCAGGCCATGAAGCCGCAACCGGACGGAGCCCGGCCGGGCTTGTCGCCGCCCAGCAGGCGGTTGTGGGCGAGCAAGGCGGACTGCGCGAGGAGATAGCGCACGCCGATGTGGATGGCATTGAAGTCGGGTCGCCGCAGATACGCGTCCGGTCGGTTCAGTGCCCACTCCAGGTACCCGGTGAGCCGCAGCCGGCGCGCTCGAGTCCCAGGCTGCACGAGCCGGATGCGCCACCGCATGGCCTCGATCTGCGTGCACGGCTCGACCGTGATGCGCGCCTCGAGGCCGCCCGGCAGCGCCCGCGTCAGTGCCACGTTGCCTTCGGCGGTCCGCCAGATCCGTCGCGTCCCGTCGGTTTCATCGCGCATCAGATCGACGGGCCGGGCGAACGCGCCATCCGGGTGCAGGTCCTGCAGATAGAAGCTTTGCCCGTGGGGCAGGGCACAGTCGGCGGCGCGGCGCGAGAAGTCCAGCGCCGGACCGTGCCCGGTATGCACCAGTGCGCGACTGTTGCCATCGGTGTCCATCTCGAGCTGCAGGCGACCGCTGCTCATCTGCACGAGCCGCCCCGCATGCGCCTCGCGGGTGTGATGCAGGCGGCGGAAGATCCATATGAGTCCGAGCATCCCCGCCAGCGCTGCCGCCAGATAGACGCCCAGCAGCAGACGGGCGGCCGGTATGAGCGCGGCATCGGACGCCGTCGCAAGACGCTGGGATTCCTGCCAGACGAAATCCCATTCCGCGCCGCGCGGAATGTAGAACGGGAGCAGCAACGGGGCCCAGGTGGCGAAGCGGCGAATCCCCTCCGGGATCACCGGGGTGGGCGAGGCATGCCCAAGCCACCGGGACAACCGCGCTTCGAGCCGATCCAGCCCGATGAAAGAGAGATTGACGAGGGTCGCGACCCGCAACCCCATGTGATCGAACCAGATCAGGATGCGCAGCCAGCCGTAGGTCATGAGGCCGAGAAAGGTCTGCAGACTCCACTCGCGGAACGCAGCCTCGTCGAGGCGCAGGGCCTGCGCCGAGGCCAGTCCCGTGCGAATCGCGCCGTCCTGGTTGTACCAGGCCGGATGCGGCGCCATCTTGAGGAAAGTCTGGATGATGGGCGCCATCCAGAGACCCCAGCGCTGCACCCGCACGGCCTGGGTCACGACATTCGCCAGGCCATCACGCGTCAACAGATGGCGCAAGGGCTCCAGGCTGCGGTTGAAAATCGCGTTGAGAACGATCAGGTTGATGCTGAACAGCGGCGCGGCGATGGACCAGTTGATGACCCCGGCCAGGGAATCGCAATAGAACTGCTTGAGGCCGCCGGATACGGCGCCGAGGTTGATGGCGCCCCAGCGGCTGAACAGGGGGTAGGTGACATAGTCATAAACCGGCTGGCCGGCTGCGGGGCCGGAAATCTGCGCGTAGCGGAGGAGCTTTTCACCCACTGTCTGCAACTGGGCCGCGTCGAAATACCAGGCCAGCATGCCGCCGACCCCGCCGCTCAGCAGCGCCGCGAAGGCGTAGATGCGTGGCGCATCGAAATGTTGCCGCCGACCGCGCAGACGCGCGGCGCCGTGCATCAGCCAATCCACTCCCGCGCCCGCCAGCGCCCCCACCACAAAGCCACTCAAGAAACGCAGATCGGCAGCGGCGGCCACCACGTTCCGCTCGATCAGCAGTGCCAGTCCGAAACCCAGCACCACGCCACGGGCGTAGTTGTCCGGGGCCAGCAGATTGCGGCGCAGACGTCCGATGAAGGGTGCGCTGCCGTCGAAGCTTTCGATGAGCGTGCGGGCCAGGCCGAACAGCAGCGGGCCCAGCAGGGCGCCGGCGAGCCAGGGCATGGACTCCAGCCCATGCCGGAACGGTGCATTGCGATACAGCAGCGCGCCGATTCCCAGGATCAGCATGAACAGGGCGCCATAAATGGCGCCTTTGGTCGCGCCGTCGCGGATCTGTGGTCCGAGCGTCACCGTTTGCGGCCGTTGGTCACGCAATCCCTGCATCAGCAAGGCCGTGATGAAAAACGTCTGCGCCCACAGGCCGGCCTGGGCCGCCGCGGCCGTGGCGACGACGACCGTCAGCGCGGCCAGCGGATGCCACCCGATCAGTGCGGCGCTGCTGCCCCAGTCGGCCATCAGCGGTGTCCATGCCGCCCAGGCGCCACAGAGGACCGCGGTCGTCCACAGCCGCAGGTCCCGGCTCGCCCGACCGTCGACCAGTAGTCCCATCCCCCACACGGCCGCCAGATTGATGCCGCCGAGCAGCAGGGTGCGTCCGAGGGCCGCATGGGCGGCCGGCTCCAGAACCGGGCCTGTGAGCGCCTGACCCCAGTGTGCCAGCAGCGCACTGTTGCCGAGGAGCAGTAAAAGGCTGAATCCGGTTGGGACGGCCAGAAACGCCATGGCAACCGGATGGGGAAGCGCAGCCCGCCGCCGGGTTCTCGCCATGAGACTGGCCATCAGGAAGGCAGCCGCGATCAGCGCGGCCGCGCCATGGGTGAGGGTCGGCACCTGACGCAGGGTGGCCGGCATGGCCCAGAGGCTTGCCCCCGGATCCGCCGACCAGGCCAGCGCGCCCACGACGGCCGCGTCCCGGGCGCGGTCGCGCCATCGCCGCCATCGCGACGCCACCAGCGTCTCACCGTCGTGGACGGTGAACGCCAGCCATGCCAGGGCCGCCGCGATCAGCCAAGCGGTCGGGGTCTGATCGGCGCGTGCCAGCCAGACGGCGGCAGCCACCACGCAGGTGCTTGCGAGCCCGGTCCGGATGCGAACGGCCGAGGGGCGGCGATTGGTGGAGACCAAGCGATGCGGAGGGGCGGAATCGTTCATGGCGGCTCTGAAGGGTGCCTGCGCTCGATCGCTGTGCGTCGAGGACGTCGTATTGTCGTTCTGCCCATTCTATCGGCAGGCCGCGTGGCGTTCATGACAAGACAACGGAAATCAGGCGAAGAACGGGCTCCCGGCCCGGCGGCGTCGCTCGGGGCGTCGATCAGGCCACCGCGGGACGCGAGCTGGTCAGCCGGCTTTCGGCGCCAGCCCGCTACGGGCGGCGCCTGATCTTGGCATGGCCGCGATGTTGCAACTCGGCCGCTTCAGTGGCCAGTGGCCGGTGCGGGTCGGGAGGGGCTCCAGTGATTGTATGCCACGCCGGCCAGGATCAGCAGCACCACGAGGGCTTGTGCCGACAGTGTCTGCGCCGTCGGGTAGATGCCAAGCATGGGGATGTGGATGAAGCGCACGCTTTCGCTGCCGATCCAGCCCGCCGCCTGCAGGGCGGATATGCCCTGGCCGGCGAAAATGATTGCGAGCACGCCGATCAGGGCGGCGCTGAAGCTGAAGAACTGCCGAATCGGCAATCGCACGCTGAAGCGGAACAAGGCAATCGCGATGATTCCCAGCAGCAGCAGTGCGACGGCCATGCCGGCCAGAATGGCCGGATGCTGGCCCTGGCTCCACAGCGCGCGATAGAACAGCACGGTCTCGAAGGCCTCGCGGTAGACCGACAGGAAGGAGAGCAGACCAATCGCCCGCAGCCCACCGCGACCCATGGCGGCCTGCATCTGGCCGGCGATGTATTGTTGCCAGCGGCTCGCATAACTCTTGTTGTGCAGCCACAAACCGACACCGACCAGAATGACCATGGCGAGCAGGGCGGTCAGCCCTTCGGTGACCTCGCGGCTGGCGCCGCTGATGTCGATCAGGTACGTCGCGGCAAACCATGTCGCCAAGCCGAGCACGAGCGCACCGATCCAGCCGATGTGCAGATAGACCAGACCCTCGGTCCGTCCGGACTTCTTGAGAAAGGCAAACATGGCCGCGAGCACGAGGATGGCTTCCAATCCCTCCCGGAACAGGATGAGGAAGCTGCCGCCGAAGGTGGCCGCGGCGCTGCCCTCGCCGGCCGCGATCCGATCCTCGGCCTGGGAGATGGCGGCATGCAGGCGATCGATGCGCTGATCCAGGGCTGCGATTTCCTCACCGTCCCGGACCGCGTTGCGCAGCGCCATCATGTCCGCCTCGATATGGCGCATCAGGGTGGTGTCCGATGCTGCGAGCGTCGCCTCCGCCAGCTCGAATCCGTCGAGATAGGCCGACAGGGCCGCCCGCGCCGCGCCGTTGCGGTCGCCGTTGCGATAAGCCATCCGAACGATCTCGAGTTGCTCATGCGCGGTCATGAGCGCCTGTTCCTTGCGCGGCTCCAGCAGGACGGGGTTTGCGAGTGCGGCGGCAAGGATCGCGGTCGCGCGCGCCGGATCCCGGCCGGCGAGCGCCGCCGGTGTGAGTTGCACGAGCGCCGTCATGTCGCCGATCAGCTGCCGGGCCGCCGGATCCTTGGCCCACAAGGCGGTTCCCGCGTCCTGCTCGGCGGGACCGTAGGCCAGTTGCCCGACATGGAAGACGAGCGCCCAGCGCTCGGCTTCGCTCAGCTGGCTGAAACTCGGCATGGCGGTGCCGGGCACGCCGAGCGTGATCGTGTTGTAGTAGCTCAGCAGGCTGCGCTGGTTTCGGCGGGCCAGGTCGTGAAAGTCGGTCGGTGCCGGGTTCAAGGCGGCCGCCGCAGGACCGTCGCCACGGCCCTCTCCGCCGTGACAGCTGGCGCATTGCGCCTGGAACGACTGGGCGCCCCGGTTGGGATCCGGGGTCCTGGCGGGCGTGATGGCGATGGGATAGTGGGCCAGCAAGGCCTGCGTGATCTGCGCGGTCAAACCTTGGATGCGCTGACCCGGCGCCTTGTCGGTGACCGCCGCCTGCAGGGCTCGGGCCTGATCCGCCAGTCCGGCCTTGCCGGTCGAATCGGGCAGGGCCGCGACGCGGCGCACGACGTCGGCCGAGAACTCCCGTTGTTCCGCGTACTCGGCCTCGTTCAGCACCTTGCCGTCGCGAACGAACTCCGGGTAGTCCACGCCGATGTAGTCGACCATTTGAAGAATCGGCAAGATCTCCTCACGGCTGGCCGCGTGGCCGAGTGCGGCCCAGAACAACAGAAGCCCCGCAAGGACGGTGCGGCGGATGCGGGAGGCCTGGCTCGGTTCAAGGGACGTCATGGTCGGCCTCGGGTGAGATCTTGACCCGAATGCTATGGCAATTGAGAATCGATTTCAATAGTGTTGGTCGGTCCGACCGCCGCGATGAAAATGGCGACAGGTGGCAATCAGGGCAAGAGTTCGTTCAAACTAATCACGAGGCTGCTATCGGCAGCTGAGGGCGATGTACGTCCCATCACTTCACATTCAGGAGAACCTCTGATGACCAAGACTTCCAAACTGCGTTGGCTGATGATCGCTGGTCTGATCGCCGTTTTCGGCTTGTCGGCCTGCGATCGCAAGGACCGGGAGGAAGCCAAGCAGGAAGCCGAGCAAGCGATGGACAACGTCGAGCAGAAGGCCGACGACCTGATGGACAAGGCGAAGGAACCGTTCCAGGGTCCTGCTGAGGAAGCCGGCGAGAAGATCGACGATGCGACCGGCGCCGCCGGCGAGAAAGCTGAAGATCTGGGCGAAAAGCTGGACAAGAAAGCCGAGGAAATGAAGTCGGAATAATGAATTGTCGGGAGGCCGGCGAGCCGTTCGCCGGCCCTTCCGGTAAGGGGGGAGGCCATGGATGAACTGGATCCCGTAGTGGGTCATTGGTATCACGATCTGGAACAGGATGACCGGTTTCGCATCCTGTCGATGGACGAACAGGCAGACGAAATCGAGCTCGAATACGAAGACGGGGAAACCAGAACCATCGGGTTCGATGAATGGTACGACCTCGATCTGGACCTGATGGATGACGATGAGCCGGAGCTTGAAGAAGCCGAGGAACCGGAAGAATCCAAAGCACCCAAAAGCGACTTTTACCGCCCGACGCGCACCCGCCGTTACCGCGAGGAAGACGACGAGGATGATGACGTGGAGGATCTCGATGAGGATCCCGACGAAGACTGGGAAGAGCGCTGACCCCGGCGCGCAGGCGCCATGATCGTGTATCTCGTTCGACACGGTGTCGCTCATCCCGCATCGGGTGGCGCGGATTTCGACCGGACGCTGACAGATGAAGGCATTCGCCGCATGCGGCAGATCGTGGCTGGCCTGCGGCGAACGATGAAGGTGCGACCTGCGGCGGTCTGGTCGAGCCCCCTGAGGCGGACGGTTCAAACCGCGGAACTGATTGCCGCAGGGCTGGCGATTCCGGCCCCCGTACTCTGTGAGGGGCTCGCCCCCGATGGCGATCCGGGCGCATTCGGCGCAACGCTGCGGTCCGCGCCGGACGCCGTGATCCTGGTGGGGCATCAGCCGGGCTTGGGCGAACTGGCATCGCAACTGCTCACCGGAACGGATGAGCTGGCATTCCTGCCGTTCAGGAAAGGGGCGGCCGCCTGCATTCGGATGCCCGGGCCCGGCCCCTGCGGCCAGCTCCAATGGTTCATGACGCCGGCGCAGTTGGCGCGCCTCGGCCGCTAACGGCGCTCCGCCGATCGGCCCGATCCCAGCGCCTGTCGCAACTCCTCCCATAACGATTGGTAGGCTTGTCCCGCCGGACTGTGCGGGGCGAACTGCACCAGCGGGCTTTGACGCTGCCCCATCTGTTCCACGATCGATGCATAGGGCACATGGGTTTTGAGGAGATTCGGCGGCGCCTCGGTGGGAGACGTCAGCCACTGCCGATGCAGCTGGCGCCGCCTGTCGACCATGGAGAAGAAGGGCAACAACTGGCCGCGATCGAGGTCTTTGCGGGCAAGGAATTCGCTCACCTGCGCCAGTGCCCGCATCGAAAGCGGCGTGGGAATCAGCGGCACCGCGACGGTGTCGGCGAGTGCGAAGATGTTTTCCGAAAGGCGCGAAAAGCTGGGCGGGCAGTCAAGCACCAGCAGGTCATAGCGGTCGGTCAGGGGCTTGACGAGTTTCGCGAGCACCTCCCGCGGCGCATCGCTTTGCTCGAAGAGCAGATCGAGATGGCGGTAGGTCGTATCGGCAGGGATCAGATCCAGGCCGGGGAATGCCGTTGGCCGGACCTGGCTGTCCAGGGCATTTTTTTCCTTGAGCAGCTTCTTGGCTTTCAGCTCCAGGCCCGCGGTGTCCCGCAAATACCAGCTGGCGGCGCCCTGGGGATCCAGATCCCACAGGCAGGTCGCCTGCCCGTCCCGGGCAGCGCAGCAGGCCACGTTGACGGCGGCCGCGGTCTTTCCCACGCCGCCCTTGAGGTTGTAGAAGGCCAGCGTCCGCATGTCTTTCCTCTCCGACGCAATGCCGGACGGTCCAGCGTCCGGGGTGTGGGCGCGACGCGTCACGGCTGCTCCTGATCCCACAGCGACCAGTAGACCGCGATGCGCCGCGTGAATGCCCTCGGGTTTTCCGCATATAGCCGGCGTCCCAGTGCCAGCGCGTCCCGTCGGAGAACGGCTTGCCGGCGCGCGATGGCAGCGAACAATGTCTCGAACTGCGCCACCTGGCGCGGCCGATCGGGCCACTGTCGGAGCTGACCGGCCAGGACATCGAGATCATGATCGTCCCCGAGCAGATCGGAGAGCAGCTTGAACCGCTGTTGGCGGTACTCCAGGGCTTCGGGCCATGCCCCCGCGATCAGCCGGCTATGGTACCAATGATCCTTGACGCGTTTGCGCCAATCGTGGAAACGTTCTGCCGTGGGGTCGTGGGCGACGCTTTCCAGTTGACGTCGGCCGGCCCGGTAGCTGCGCCTCAGGCCCGGTTCGATCAGGGTGAAGCCATCGGCGGCCGCTGCGAACTCAGGCAGATGTGGCGGGTGGTCCTGTAACGCCGCCCGCAGCCCTTCGAGAGTGCCGACCAGGGTGTCGGTCTCATGGAGGTGCGCCCGGGCGTTGCGGCGCAGCGCGGCGTGAAACGATCGACCGAGCGGCGTGTCCAGCGGCCCCGGGTCCGCTGCGTTCAGCTTGTCCCAGCACTCCAGCAACGCCTGGGCGTCTCGCGTTCCGGACAGGGCGCGTCCTGCGTCGCGAAACTGCCGGTCCAGAGCGGCGACACCGGGCTCGTCTTGGTCGGGCAACAGCTTCAGCACGGCTCTCAGTTCCTTGAACCGCTTGCGAGCCTCGTGGATGCCCTCCGCGCGTTGTCGCGCGGGCGCCGCGAGGTGGTCGCCTGCTCTTTCGATGCGCTCACGCAGAATCTCGCGCAGTGCACGCGGCGTGTCGCGGGGGGATGCGAAGGTGAAGGCCAAGCGGGAGGCTCGTCGTGAAACGGTGCTTGAACTTATCACAAACCGGCGTCGGCATGCCTTTCATGGAGACTCGATTTGTCACCTGCCTGCCGTAATCTGGGGGGCGTTGTTCACGAACGGTGATGAGGATGGTTGCGATGTCGAGCGATGATTCCGACCTTGAAGCGCGCGCCGGGCGAGCCGAGCTCCTTGCCTTGCGGGCCGAGTTGGCCGCTCTTCGTGCCCGGATCGTCGATGGGGCGAGCATCGAAGCGGCCCGCTGGCTCGTCGATGCCGACGCGCGCCGCGCCGTGAGCATCCGCAACCTGCTGCACTACCGGCAGTTTCGACGCATCGATCTGCGCGGGCTGCAACGCGCGCTGAGTCATCACGGCCTGTCGTCGCTCGGTCGTTCCGAGGCGCATCTCCTGCACGATGTGGACCGCGTGCTGGCCCTGCTGGCCGGTGTCCTGGACGGGGCATGGTTCCCGGCGAGCGCAGCGGAAGGCCCGGATATCGTCGCAGGGGAAGCCCTCCTCGCCGATAACACCCGACGGCTGTTCGGGACGCATCGCGACGGCGAAGGCGTCTACATCATGGTGACCCTGCCGACCGAAGCGGCTGATGATCAGGACCTGGTCGCCGCCATGATACGTTCCGGAATGGATTGTGCCCGTATCAATGGCGCGCACGACGATCCGCTCATCTGGCGCCGGATGATCGAACGGGTTCGGCGTGCGGCGGAGGATCTGCAACGCCCTTGCCGCATCTACATGGATTTGCCGGGGCCCAAGCTGCGCACCGCGCCGGTGCTCGCCGCGCCGGTGTTTGCGATCCATCCGCCGCGGGATTTCACCGGTCGCGTGATCGCGCCGGCGGAGATCGTGCTGGTGCCGGCTCGGAATCCGCCGCTCGCATCCCGGGACGAACTCCCGATCAGCCCAGATTTGTTCGACGACCTGCAACCCGGCGGGCGGCTGCGTTTTCGGGATACGCGCGGCCGCATGCGGGAAATCGACCTCGTCGAGCGCGATGCCGCCGGCCGTTGGCGCGGGCGCATCTGGCACACGGCGTTTCTGGAGCCGGGCATGGCATGCCGCTGGCGGGCTTCGGGGACTGCGTCCACCGATCGGCAGGAGGGGTGTTTCGGACCGTTTCCGGAACGCCCGGGCTTTCTCGTGGTACGACCGGGAGACGGCCTGCTGTTGACCCGAAATGGCCATCCTGGCGAAGCGGCGCGGCGTGATGCGGACGGCAACGTGCTGCAAATCGCCCGCATCGGCCTCAGTTGCCCGGAGATCATCGATGACCTGCAGGTCGGGCACCGGGTGTTCATCGATGATGGCAAGATCGGCGCCACGGTGGAGGCGCTGATCCCCGACGGCGCGCTGCTGCGCATCACGCAGGCGCGCGCGGAAGGCGAGAAAGTGCGTGGGGCGAAGGGCCTCAATTTTCCCGACAGCACGCTGAGTCTGCCGTCCCTGACGAACGAAGACCTGCAGATGCTGGACCTGGCTGCGCAGGAAGCGGACATCATCGGCTATTCCTTTGTCCGCACGGCGGACGACATCAGCCGGCTCATGGCCGAATTGGATCGCCGGGGGGCGGGCGACGTCCCGGTCGTGGCCAAAATCGAAACCGCCCAGGCCGTGCGCAATCTGCCCGAGATCCTGCTCACGGCGCTGCCCCGCCATCCGCTCGGGGTCATGGTGGCCCGTGGCGATCTGGCGGTCGAGATCGGTCCCGAACGGCTGGCGGAGATCCAGGAAGAAATCCTGTGGCTGTGCGAGGCCGCTCACGTGCCCGTGATCTGGGCCACCCAGGTGCTCGAATCACTGGCGCGCAAGGGCACGCCCACCCGCGCGGAAATCACCGACGCCGCGATGGGTGTGCGCGCCGAATGCGTGATGCTGAACAAGGGTCCCTACATCTGCCGCGCGATAGAGACGCTGCGCGACATCATGCAGCGGATGAATGCCCATCAGCACAAGAAAACCGCCCGCCTGCGCGCCCTGCATTGGTGAGGCGGCGGGCGTGATCGCGGTCAGGCGCTGCGCTGCGCGGAAGCGGGGCTTGCCGGCGCCGTCGCTGCGGCCCGATAACGTCCCAGTGCACTCAACACGGCGCGCAACGTGGCCGCCGTCACATCGGCATCGATTCCCACGCCGTGCCACGTCCGCCCCTCGACGCCGATGCGCAGTTCGACGTAGCTGGCAGCGCGGGCGTCAGCCCCCGGTGCGAGGGCATGTTCACGATAATCCACGACCTCGATCGGGATGGCGTATTTTTCGCGCAAGGCATGGATGAATCCGTCGACGGGGCCACGGCCGATGCCGGTCATGAGCTGATCGACACCGGCCGCGTCGCGGACGATGACCTGCATCCGGCGGAGTCGCGCGCCGTTTTGGTCATGGGGCGCCTCCCGATACTCCACCAGGGCAGACGCACCGGCCACCGCGAGATAGCTGCCCTCGAACAGCCGCCACAGGTCGGCGGCGGTGATTTCCTTGCCGGTCTCGTCCGCGACGATCTGAACCGCGTTGCGAAACTCGATCTGCAGCCGGCGTGGCAATTCGAGCCCGAATTCGCTGGCCATGAGGTGCGCGATGCCGCCCTTGCCGGACTGGCTGTTGATGCGGATCACCGCATCATAGCTGCGGCCGACATCGCGCGGGTCGATGGGCAGATAGGGCACTTCCCAGAGCGGGATCGCGGCCGGATCGGCGTTGCGCGCAGCCAGGCCCTTCTTGATGGCATCCTGATGTGAACCCGAAAAGGCGGTGAACACCAGTTCTCCGGCGTAGGGATGTCGCGGGTGGACCGGCAACTGGTTGCAGGTCTCGGCAATGCGCACGATCTCGTTGATGCGCGAGAAATCGAGCCCCGGATGGATGCCTTGTGTGTAGAGGTTCAGCGCCAGGGTGACGAGGTCCACGTTGCCGGTGCGCTCGCCATTGCCGAACAGGGTGCCTTCGATGCGATCGGCTCCGGCCAGCATGGCCAACTCGGCCGCGGCCACTGCGGTGCCACGGTCGTTGTGCGGATGCACCGAGAGGACCACGTGCTCACGGTAGGGCAGGTGACGGTGCATCCACTCGATCTGATCGGCGTACACGTTCGGCGTCGTCATCTCCACCGTCGCCGGGAGGTTGACGATCACCGGACGGTTCGCGCAGGGCCGCCAGATCGTGAGCACCGCGCCGCAGACGTCCAGGGCGAAGTCGAGTTCCGTTCCGGTGAAGCTCTCGGGCGAGTACTGAAACACCCATTCCGTTTCCGGATGCCGCGCCGCATGCGCCGCGACCCAGCGTGCACCCTGCTCGGCGACGGCGAGGATTCCCGCGCGGTCCTTGCCGAAGACGAGCCGGCGCTGGGTCTCGGAGGTGGAGTTGTAGACGTGGACGATGGCGCGCCGGGCGCCCCGCAGTGCGTCGAAGGTGCGCGCGATGAGATCCTCCCGCGCCTGGGTCAGCACCTGGATCGTGACGTCGGCCGGGACGCGGTCCTGCTCGATGAGTTCGCGCACGAAATCGAAGTCGGTCTGGCTGGCGGCCGGGAAGCCGACCTCGATTTCCCTGAAGCCGATATCGATCAGGGTCTCGAACATCTGGCGCTTGCGGGCGCCGTCCATGGGCTCGATGAGCGCCTGGTTGCCATCGCGCAGGTCGACGCTGCACCAGAGCGGGGGTTGTGAAACGCGGCGGGACGGCCACTGCCGGTCGGGCAATGTGACGGTTCCGACCGGATGATACTTTTCGTGCGGATGGCTGATCATACAGGGCTCCTGGGGATCGGACGGGGGGCGCCCAGGATCATCAGGGCCGCCAGGCAGGCGCTCGCAAGGCCTGGCGACCGCATCGCAGTCGCAGCGGAAGGGCTGTTGGCAGCATCAATCGGGGAGAGCTGGAGAAGGGTCTGGACATGAGGGGCACCCTGGCGAGCAAGAACGGGACAACCGGAACACGGGGTTCCGGTTCACAGTCGCTGCAGCAGGATTCCGCGTCGTACGTGAAGCATGGTCCGAATCTAATCGGCGGCGGGCAAGGCTGTCAAGGCCTTGCCGCTGCATGGCCGTCGGCCTGATCGGTCGCATTCCAGCTGCCGCCCAGGGCCCGGATCAGGTCGACGCTGGCGGCCAGGCGTTGATTCAACAGTGCGACGCTCGCCCGCTCGCTGTCCAGCAGGATCGTCTGGGCATTGACGACGTTGAGATAACCGACCAGCCCAGCCTTGTACTGATTGGTCGCGACTTCGAGCGACTGGCGTGCAAGGTCTTCCGTTTCGGACTGGGTGACGGCCTCCTGTTCCAGCACGCGCAGGGCCGCGAGTTGATCCTCGACCTCCTGGAACGCGCCCATCACCACGAGGCGATAGCTGTCGGCAGTGGCATCGACGATCGCTTCGGCCTGCTGGACCTGCGCCTTGCGCAGGCCGCCGTCGAACAAGGACAAGGCCAGGCGAGGTCCCAGCGACCAGAACCGGTTGGGGAGGCTGATCAGATCGCCGATGCTGGTGCCCTGATAACCTCCGTTGGCGGAGATCGTGAGGTTCGGAAAGTACGCGGCCTTGGCCACCCCGATCTGGGCATTGGCCGCAGCGACCCGGCGTTCGGCGGCCGCAATGTCCGGACGGCGCTCCAAAAGGGTCGAAGGGAGGCCGGGCGGCACGACCGGGATGGTGGGTTCGGCCAGCGGGGCGTGAGGAAAATCGAACTGGGCGGGCGGCCGGCCGAGCAGTACGGCAAGGGCGTGTTCCAGTTGCGCGCGCTGAATTCCCAGATCCTGCGCCTGGGCTTGAGTCGAACGCAGTTGTGTCTTCGCCTGCAGGACATCGGATCGCGAGGTCACGCCGCTTTGGTAGCGGTTCTCCGCGATTTGCAGCGAGCGCTCGTAGGCCGCTACGCTCTGGCTCAGTTTGTCCTGCAGCGTATCGTTGGCGCGCAGGGCGAAATAGACGCGCGTGAGTTGCGCCTGCATGCTGAGCCGCATGGACTGGAGGTCGGCCGCGCTCGCGGAGAGATTGGCCTCGTTCGCCTCCACCTGCCGCCGCACCCGTCCCCACAGGTCGATTTCCCAGCTGCTGCTGAGGCCGACGTTATATTGGGTGCGCGGGTCGAAATCGATCTCGGGCGTCTGAATGGCCGGCGGCCGGATCCGTAGCGCGCCGAACGGCCCGAAGCGCTGCTCGGGCAGTTGGACCGGCTCGCGGTTGAGCCCCGTCAACGGGTCCGCGATCTGGCTGCGGGTCGCGCCCGCCGAGCCGCCGACCGTGGGGAACAGCGCCGAGCGGTTGGCCGCCAGGACCGCCTGAGCCTGCCGGAACTGGCTCTCCGCGATCCGCACGTTCAGATTGCCTTTGCCCAGTTCGGCCTGCAGGTCATCGAGCCTGGGATCC
>JAJXTQ010000331.1 GCA_021783685.1 Pseudomonadota bacterium
CCAGTACAGTACGATCGCCAGCCAGATCATCATCGACAATGACAACGAGAAGCCGAAGCGCATGCCGCCATCGGCGAACACCTCGTGGCTCAGGGTGACGGCGTGGATCCATAGTGCTCCCAGCAGCACGATCCGCTCCCACGGCAGCAAGGGGGTCAGCGGCTGCGCCAAAGCCGCGCCGTGCCAGCGCGTGCGCCAGGAGTGCGCTGCGAGCCCGGCGTAGAGCATGGCGGCGAGAAAATGCAGCAGCATCGAATGCAGTAGAATCTCAGGCATCCCAGTAGTTTACCCCAATCGCCTGTAAATATTGCCATGCTCGACAACCTTACCCAACGCCTCGCCCGAGTCGTCAAGACGCTGCGCGGTCAGGCGCGCCTGACCGAAGAGAACATCGCGGAGATGCTGCGCGAAGTGCGCATGGCCCTGCTCGAAGCCGACGTCGCCCTGCCGGTGATCAAGGAACTGGTCGCCCGGGTGAAGGAGAAGGCCGTCGGCCAGGAGGTGATCGGTTCGCTCACTCCCGGCCAGGCGCTGGTCGGGGTGGTGCATCGCGAACTGACCGAGTTGATGGGGGGGGAGAGCGTCGGCCTCAATCTGGCCACCCAACCGCCGGCGGTGATCCTGATGTCCGGATTGCAGGGGGCGGGCAAGACCACCACCACCGCCAAGCTGGGCAAATGGCTCAAGGAGCGGCAGAAGAAGAAGGTGCTGGTGGTTTCCTGCGACGTCTATCGACCCGCCGCGATCGAACAGTTGAAGACGGTCGCCGCCCAGGCCGGCATCGACTTCTTCCCCTCGACGGCGGGTCAGAAACCCCGGGACATCGCGGCAGCGGCCCTCGACTATGCCAGAAAGCATTACTACGAGGTGCTGTTCGTCGATACCGCGGGGCGCCTAGCCATCGATGCGGCGATGATGGACGAAATCAGGGAATTGCACGTCCTGCTGAACCCGATCGAATCGCTGTTCGTGGTGGATGCCATGCTCGGCCAGGACGCGGTGAATACCGCCAAAGCCTTCAATGAGGCGCTGCCCCTGACCGGCGTCATCCTCACCAAGCTCGACGGCGATGCGCGCGGCGGTGCGGCCTTGTCGGTGCGCTACGTCACCGGCAAGCCGCTAAAATTCGCCGGCATCGGCGAAAAACTTTCCGGACTCGAGGAGTTCCATCCCGAGCGCATGGCTTCGCGCATCCTCGGCATGGGCGACATCCTCGGCCTGGTCGAGGAAGCGCAGCGCGGACTGGACCAGGACAAGGCGCAGGCATTCGCGCAGAAGATGAAGTCGGGCAAGGGCTTCGACCTGAACGACTTCAAGGAGCAGATCAGCCAGATGCGCAAGATGGGCGGCTTATCCGGCATGCTCGAAAAGCTGCCGGCGCAGTTCGCCCAGGCGGCCGCCCAGGCCGGCGGCGCGGTAGAGGACAAGTCGATCCGACGTATCGAGGGTATCATCAATTCGATGACCCGGGATGAGCGCGCCAAACCCGAGATCCTCAAGGCCAGCCGCAAAAGGCGCATCGCAGCTGGCGCCGGAGTCCAGGTGCAGGAGGTCAATCGTCTGCTGAATCAGTTCGAGCAGACCCAAAAAATGATGAAGCAGTTTTCCAAGGGCGGCATGCAGAAGCTGATGCGCGGCATGAAGGGTCTGATGCCGGGGATGCGCTAAGAACCTATTTCAGCGTCGGGCCAGTTCGGAGTTCCAGTACCAATGCCGTTCCCAGGCGTTGCGTACCATGTTCGGATAGTTGGGCTGACCGAGGCTGCCGTTGTAGCGGCCGAGGGCGCGATAGAGATTGCCGTGCTCGATGTCCAGGTAGTGGCGCAGGATGGTGCAGCCATAGCGCAGGTTTACGCGCAGATGGAACAGATCGGTGTTCTTTGTCCCGATCAACTTGACCCAGAAGGGCATCACCTGCATGTAGCCGCGGGCGCCGGCCGGCGATATCGCGTACTTGTGGAAATCGCTCTCGACCTGGATTACGCCCAGCACCAGCTGCGGATCGAGACCGGCGCGCTTGGCCTCGTAATACACGGTCCTGAGAAAGCCCTGACGCCAGGTGCGGTCTGGCATCCGGCTGGCGAGACGCCGCGACATTTCTCTCAGCCAAGCCTTCTCTTTGAAGTCGAGAAATCCCAGTTCCGGAGCAGGACGGTCGGAAATGGCCGCCTGCAGTGCCGCCTGAACGCTGGCGGCGAGCGGTTCGTAGGCTTGCGCGCCAGCGCGCGCGAGACCGGCCGTCCCGATCTGGAGAGCGAGCGCGAGCGTCGCGGCGGCGAGGAGTCGTGCGTTCAGCCGCATACCTTCAGGCGAACCAGGGAGACGATTTCGGACAGGGGCGCAGTCGTTGCATTGGCGTCGCGGCGGCCTTGGTATTCCGCGGCCCCCTCTTTCAGGCCGCGTTCTCCGATCACCACGCGATGCGGGATACCGGTGAGTTCCC
Organism: Pseudomonadota bacterium; assembly: GCA_021783685.1. The sequence continues at coordinate 2,444 of JAJXTQ010000331.1, forward strand.
AGTCGGCGAACATCACACCCGGTCGTTCATCGCGATCGTCGAGGACGACGTCGATGCCCGCTGCGCTGAGTTCGTCGTAGAGCCTGTTCGCCTCCTCGCGCACGGCGGCCGACTTGCCGTAGCCGACCGGCACGATGGCGAGTTCGAATGGCGCTATGGCACGAGGGAAGACGATGCCGCGCGCGTCGTGTCCCTGCTCGATGGCGGCGCCGACGATGCGCGAGACGCCGATGCCATAGCAGCCCATTTCCATCGGCTGCGGCTGTCCCGCCTCGTTGAGGAAAGTGCATTTCAGCGTTTCGGAGTACTTGGTGCGCAGTTGGAAGATGTGGCCGACCTCGATGCCGCGGCATAGTTCCAACGTCCCCTTGCCGTCGGGCGAGGGGTCGCCGGCGACGACGTTGCGGAAATCGGCGACGCTGCCGCCAGTCACGTCGGGCAGGTCGCGGCCGAAGTTCACCCCGGTCAGATGGAAGCCCGGCTTGTTGGCGCCGCAGACGAAATCGCTCATAGCGGCGACCGTGCGGTCTGCGAAGACGGCGACGTTGTTTGTTCCGACCGGGCCGATGTAGCCGGGCCGGCAGCCCAGGCGCTCCTCGATTTCGTCTTCACGCGCAAAGCGGAAATGGCCGATGATCTTCTGGGTCTTGATCTCGTTCAGGTCATGGTCGCCGCGCAGCAGAATCAGGGCGAATCGGCCTGGTTCCCCTTCGAGGAGGCCGTCACGGATCACCGCGATCGCCTTGACCATTT
>JAJXTQ010000332.1 GCA_021783685.1 Pseudomonadota bacterium
CGAGCAGGCTGTAGCAGATGCTGGTGCCGGGCTTGGCCTCGATGACCGCGCCGTCGGGACAGAGCTCGACGTGGGGTAGGACGACGATCTGGGTCATAGCCCCTCCGCCGGGCCGCGCCCCGCAGGAAGTCCTCTTGGGGGACCCCAAGGAGGAGCAGCCATTGGATTGCGAGCATAGCGAGCTTCAGTCACCCCCTTCTTCGAGAAGGGGGATGGGGGGTAGGCTGTCATGATTCCATTTCCGCGATGTTCCGTCCGGAGAGCGCACGTTGTACGCTCTGATTCATGCGCCGTGCCGCGAAATCGGCGGTGGCCAGGTTCAGCTTGGCCATCGCCTCGTCGATCGCGTGGCGCTCGTCGCCGACCAGCACCGCTTCCAGGCCGGCGATGCCCTCGTCGATCAGGGCGCGCTCGGCGGCGGAGAGCAGCGCGGCGTCATCAGCCAGCGCCGAACGGGTCGCTTCGAGCAGGCGCTGCGCTTCCACCTGGGCTTCGCGCAGCGCACGCCGGAAGGCGTCCTGGGAGGCGTGGGTGAAGCTGTCCTTGAGCATGCCGGCGATCTCGTCGTCGGACAGGCCGTAGGAGGGCTTCACCTCGACGCGCGCCTCGATCCCGGTGGTCTGTTCGCGCGCCGCGACCGAGAGCAGGCCGTCCGCGTCCACCTGGAAGCTCACCCGGATTCTTGCCGCGCCGGCCACCATCGGCGGGATGCCGCGCAGCTCGAAGCGCGCCAGCGAGCGGCAGTCGGTGACCAGTTCGCGTTCGCCCTGGACGACGTGGATCATCATCGCCGTCTGGCCGTCCTTGAAGGTGGTGAACTCCTGCGCCCGCGCGATCGGCAGGGTCGAGTTGCGCGGGATGACTTTTTCGGTGAGCCCGCCCATGGTCTCCAGGCCGAGCGACAGCGGAATCACGTCGAGCAGCAGCCAGTCGTCGCCGGCGGCGCGATTGCCGGCCAGAAGGTTGGCCTGGGTCGCGGCGCCCAGCGCCACCACCTTGTCCGGATCGAGATTGTTGAGCGGCTCTTGACCGAACAGCTCGCCCACCGCGTGCTGGATCTGCGGCATGCGCGTGGCGCCGCCGACCATCACCACGCCCTTCACCTCGTCGACCGAGAGGCCGGCGTCGCGCAGCGCCCGCTTGGTCGCCGACAGGGTCTTTTGCACCAGAGTCTTGGTGATCTCGGTAAATACCGCGCTGCTGAGTTTGACGTCGACGTACTCGCCGCTCGCGAGCCTAACGGTGATCGGCGCCTCGCCGTGGCTGGTGAGAAATTCCTTGGCTTCGCGTGCGCGGGTCAGCAGCACGCGTGCGTCGTGAGCGGAGAGCGGCGCCAGAGCGGCCGCCTCGATGATCCAGCAGAACACCCGCTGGTCGAAGTCGTCGCCGCCCAGCGCCGAATCGCCGCCGGTCGCGAGCACCTCGAAGATACCCTTGGACAGGCGCAGAATGGAGATATCGAAGGTGCCCCCGCCCAGATCATAGACCGCGTAGATGCCCTCCGCGCCGTTGTCGAGGCCGTAGGCGATCGCCGCCGCGGTGGGCTCGTTCAAGAGACGCAGTACGTTCAGGCCGGCCAGGCGTCCCGCATCCTTGGTCGCCTGGCGCTGGGCATCGTCGAAGTACGCCGGCACGGTGATCACGGCACCGGAGAGCGGCCCGCCCAAGGCCGCCTCGGCGCGCTCTTTCAGCACCTTGAGGATTTCCGCCGAGATCTCCACCGGGCTCTTGACGCCGGCCGAGGTGCGCAGCCTGACCATGCCGAGTTCGCCCTCGGTGGCGACGAAGTCGTAGGGCATAGTCTCGATGTGGGCAATGTCCTTGACGCCGCGCCCCATGAAGCGCTTGACCGAGACGATGGTGTTTTTCGGATCGACGCTCTGCTGCGCCTGAGCCTCGTGTCCGACGACCGCGTCCTGGCCGCGATAGCTCACCACCGAGGGCAAGAGCGGCCGGCCCAGGAGGTCGGAGAGAACCACCGCCATGCCGCTCCTGACCGTGGCGACCAGCGAGTTGGTGGTGCCGAGATCGATGCCGACGGCGAGGCGGTGTTCGTGCGGGGCGGTCGATTCGCCGGGTTCTGAGATCTGCAGTAGGGCCATGGGTTGTCGGTCTGGTTATGCCTCGGCGTCGGCGAGCGCGTCGTCGATGTCGGCGAGCAGCTTTTCCTGGAACATCAACTGGCGCAACAGATCGGCGGCAGCGCCGACATCGGGTTCATCGAGTTGCGCCGCGAGCTTCAGGTATTGTTCGCGCATCTCCTTCTTGAGCCGCACGTGCAATGCCTCTAGCTCATCGACGGCGAGGGCCGCGCGCGCCTCGGCCACCGCCTCCCGCCATTCCATCTGTTGCATCAGAAATTCGGGGGTCATCTTGCGCTCCCGCTCCACCTCGACGCCGGCGAGGGAGAGCAGGTACTTGGCACGGGAGAGTGGCTGGCGCAAGCTCTGGTAGGCCTCGTTGATCTTCGTCGCCCACTGCATCGCCAGTCGCCGCTCGCTGTCAGGCAGGTGGGCGTGCTTGTCGGGATGGACCCGCGCCTGCACCTCGCGGTAGAGGCGATCCAGTTCGGCGACGTCGAGCGCGTAGCGACGCGGCAGCCCGAACAGGGCGAAGTGGTCCTGGGTGAAATCCATCGCCGACGGGGCTACTGGACGTTGAAGCTCTCGCCGCAGCCGCACTGATCCTTGATGTTCGGGTTGTTGAACTTGAAGCCCTCGTTCAGTCCCTCGCGCACGAAATCGAGTTCGGTGCCGTCGATGTAGGGCAGGCTCTTGGGATCGACCAGCACCTTGACGCCGTGGCTCTCGAAGACGTGATCCTCGGGGTTGGCAACGTCGACGAACTCCAGCTTGTAGGCCATGCCCGAGCAGCCCGAGGTGCGCACGCCGAAGCGTAAGCCCAAGCCCTTGCCGCGCTTGGCCAGGAAGGTCGCCACGTGCTTGGCCGCCTTTTCGGTAATGGTGATCATCGCCTCACGCCTCGTGCCGATTTTTGTAGTCGGCCACCGCCGCCTTGATGGCGTCCTCGGCCAGGATCGAGCAATGGATCTTCACCGGCGGCAGCGCCAGTTCTTCGGCGATATGGGTGTTCTTGATGTCCAGCGCCTGGTCCAGCGTCTTGCCCTTGACCCACTCGGTGACGAGCGAGCTGGAGGCGATCGCGGAACCGCAGCCGTAGGTCTT
>JAJXTQ010000333.1 GCA_021783685.1 Pseudomonadota bacterium
GGTCCACGCCCTTCGCCAAATGGCAGGGGACGCTCGCCCATCTGCACAGTCTCAAGCTGGCGGCCAATTGCGCGAGACAGGCGCTGGCGGAGAGGCGCTTCCCGCTGGAGCAGATCGATCTGGGCGTACTCGGCATCACCAATCCGCAGCCGAGCAGCTTCTACGGCCTGCCCTGGGTCACCGGCATGATCGGTCTGGACGGCGTCGCCGGCCCGACCGTGCAGCAAGCCTGCGCCACCGGCGCCCGCAGCCTGCAGATGGCCAGCCAGGAAGTCGCCTGCGGCAGCGCGCGCTGCGTTCTGGTGCTCACCGCCGACCGCATGTCCAACGGCGCGGTGCTCTACTACCCGGACGGCACCGCGCCGGGCGGCAGGGGCATCACCGAATCGTGGACCCTGGACAACTTCGCCAACGACCCCCACGCCAGGAACGCCATGATCGACACGGCGGAGAATGTCGCGCGTCGCTACGGTTTCACCACCGGAGAGCAGCACGAAGTGGCGCTGCGCCGCTACCAGCAGTACCAGGACGCGCTGGCCGACGACCGCGCCTTCCAGCGCCGTTACATGGTCGACGTCGCCGTCACCGACGCGGGCTTCAGGAAGCCACAGGGCTTCTTCACCGCCGACGACGGCATCGTCCAATCGACGGCCGAGGGTCTGGCCAGGCTCAAGCCGGTCAAGGCCGACGGCACGGTGAGCTTCGGCGGCCAGACGCATCCGGCCGACGGCAACGCCGGCGTCGTGGTCACGACGAAGGAGCTGGCCCGGGAGTTCTCGCGCGACGCCGGCATCGAGGTGGAGCTGCTGGGCTTTGGCACGGCGCGTGTGGAGAAGGGCTACATGCCGCTGGCGACGGTGCCCGCCGCCCATGCCGCGCTGGCCGCCGCGGGGCTGGCGTTCAAGGACGTGGATGCGGTCAAGAGCCATAACCCGTTCGCGGTCAATGACCTGGTGCTCGCGCGCGAGACCGGCTTTCCGCTGGAGCGGATGAACAACTATGGCTGTTCGCTGATCTGGGGTCACCCCCAGGCGCCCACCGGCACCCGTTCCGTCATCGAACTGATCGAGGAACTCGTCCTCAAGGGCGGCGGCACCGGCTTGTTCACCGGCTGCGCGGCGGGCGACTCGGGCATGGCCGTGGTCCTGCGCGTGAGCGACTGCGGGCGCTGACCCCCGGGAAACCGATCACCTCAAGCGAGCAGACACAGGAGCAAGTCAGACAGCTAGATTTTCACACCAAGCCCAGAGGAGGAGATGAAGATGAGCACGATAGAGCCCAAGAAGGCCGCCAGAATCATCATGAACTTGAACACCGCACTGCTGGCCGCCGCACTGCTGTTCGCCGCCCACGCCTACGACGCGCAGCTCGTCAAGAGCGGCAAGCCGAGCGCCCCGGCCTTCCGCGCCGCGCTGAAGGATGCGCTGGAGCATTCTGGCGGCATCGTCGCCACCCAGGGCTTCTTTCATTACTCGCCGACCGACCACTTCGGCCTGGACGCGAATTCGCGCATGATGCTGACGATCAGCATGGGCGACTGGAGAGTCGTGACGCCGTAAATCACCGCGCCCCCTGAGCAAAATCGAGAGGCTCCCATGCTGGCTCCCTATCGCGCCGCCCGATTGGGCGGCACCCAACATCCCCGGATCGCCGCCGCTGCTGACGGCAGCCTGACCATCAGTTCGCCCGAGGCCCTGGGCGACTATCCGGCACGACTCACCGACCGGCTCGCGCACTGGGCCGAGCTCTGTCCGGAACGCACGCTCGCGGCCAAGCGCGACGAATCGGGAGCTTGGCGCCACTTGAGCTACCGCGAGGCCCTGGCGCAGGCGCGCGCCATCGCCGAGGCGCTGATCAATCGTCGCCTATCTGCCGAGCGGCCGGTGATGGTGCTGTCGGGCAACGATCTGGAACATCTGGCGCTGATGCTGGGTGCGATGTGGGCGGGGGTGCCCTACGCGCCGGTCTCTCCCGCCTACTCGCTGATCTCCGAAGACTTCGCCAAGCTCAAGCATATTTTCGTGACGCTGACGCCCGGTCTGGTCTTCGCCAGCGACGGCGACGCCTATCGCAAAGCCCTGGGTGCGGTCGTGCCCGATGGCGTCGAGATCGTCCTGGCCAAGGGCGAGCTGGGTGGCCGAACGTTCACGCCGTTTTCGGATCTGCTCGCCACCCCCGCCACCGCCATCGCCGATCGGGCGCACGCGGCAACGGGGCCGGACAGCATCGCGAAGCTGTTATTCACTTCGGGTTCGACGAGGCTGCCCAAGGGGGTGATCAACACCCAGCGGATGCTCTGCAGCAACCAGCAGATGATCCTGCAGAGCCTGCCCTTCCTCGCGGACGAGCCGCCGGTGCTGGTCGATTGGCTGCCCTGGAACCACACCTTCGGCGGCAACCACAATCTCGGCATCGCTCTCTACAACGGCGGCAGCCTGTACATCGATGCGGGCAAGCCGACGCCGCAACTGATCGGCGAGACCCTGAACAATCTGCGCGAGATCTCCCCGACCATCTATTTCAACGTGCCGATGGGTTTCGAGAGGATCGCCGCCGCCCTCGAATCCGACCGTCCGCTGCAGCAGGCGCTGTTCGCCCGGATCAGAGCCTTCATGTTCGCCGGCGCCGGCTTGTCCCAGGCCGTCTGGGACCAGTTGGAGCGGATCGCCGAGCGGGTCTGCGGCGAGCGCATCCGCATGCTGACCAGTCTGGGCATGACCGAAACGGCGCCCTTCGCGCTGTTCCCCGGCACCGCTGCCACGCACCCGTCGATGGTGGGCTTGCCGGCGCCGGGCCTGACGGTGAAACTGTCTACCGCCGGCAACAAGCTGGAGGTGCGCTATCGCGGCCCCTCGGTAACGCCCGGATACTGGCGCGCCGAGGAACAGACGCGGGAATCCTTCGACGAGGAAGATTTCTTCTGCAGCGGCGACGCGCTGAAGTTCGTCGATGACCACCGTCCCGGACTCGGGCTGCTGTTCGACGGCCGGATCGCAGAGGACTTCAAGCTCTCTTCCGGGACCTTCGTCTCGGTCGGTCCCTTGCGCGCGCGGGTGATCGCCGAGGGCACACCCTGCGTCCAGGATGTCGTCGCCACCGCGCCTGACCGGGACGACCTGGGCATCCTGATCTTTCCCAATCCCGACGCCTGCCGCGAGCTGGCGGGCGCCGGCAGGCAGGAGC
>JAJXTQ010000334.1 GCA_021783685.1 Pseudomonadota bacterium
GGTGGATCAGGCGCTGATTCCGGCGCAGGAGGCCGAGCGCGCGCTGACGCATTATCTGGCCGACACCGAAGTCGATCCCGAGCGGCTGGCCTGGCTCGACGAGCGCCTCGGGCGCTACCACCAGCTCGCCCGCAAGCATCACCGCCCGCCCGAGGATTTGCAGGAGGTGCTGGCCCGACTCGAAGCCGATCTCCTCGCTCACGCCCACTTCGCCGACCGGCGGGACCATCTGGCGCAAGAGATCGCGCGCCAGCGCGCACGCTACGACGGCGCGGCGGAACGCCTCGGCGCCGCGCGGCGCGAGATTGCGCCGCCGCTCGCCGCGCAGATCGAGGCGCAGGTCCGGCCGCTGGGCCTGCCCCATGCGCGCATCGGCATCGGCGTCGACACCCTGCCGGAGCGGCTATCGCCCCAGGGACGGGAGCGCGTCGAAATCACCATCGGCATGAATCCGGGACAACCGCTGCAGCCCCTCGCGCGGGTCGCCTCCGGCGGCGAGCTCGCGCGCGTCGCGCTGGCGATCGCGGTCGTCGCCGCCAATCAAGGTCCGGGCGGCAGCATGATTTTCGATGAGATCGACGTCGGCGTCGGCGGGGCGGTCGCCGAACTGATCGGCGAGCGATTGGCACGGCTGGCGCAGCATCGTCAGGTCTTGTGCGTGACCCACCAGGCTCAGGTCGCGGCGCATGCCCGGCAGCACTATCAGGTGAGCAAAGCCGTGGTCGATGAGGAAACCCGGACCCGGGTGCGCGCCCTCGGCGAAGCGGAGGCCGAAGAGGAACTGGCGCGCATGCTGGGCGGGCGCGTGATCACCGAGCGCGCCCGTGCGCATGCCCGCGAACTGCGCGCCCAGGCGAGTCATTCGGCCGCGTCAGCGTCCTGAGCCAGAATCGCAGGCGCAGGCTTGCTCGCTGCCACTTCGGCCCGGCAGTCGGGGCAGACCCCGTAGATATAGAGGCTGTGATCGGTCATCTCGTAGCCCATGCGCACGGCAATGGCGGCCTGACGCGCTTCGATGGCATCGTCGATGAATTCATCGACGCGCCCGCATTTGACGCACAGCATGTGGTCGTGGTGCTTGCCTTCATTGATCTCGAAGACCGAGTGACCGCTCTCGAAATTGAGCCGGTTGACCAGACCCGCGGTTTCGAACTGGGTCAGCACCCGATAGACCGTCGCCAGCCCGATCTCCTCGCCCGAATCGAGCAAGGCCTTGTAGAGATCCTCCGCGCTCATGTGCCGCGAATCGCCCGATTCGAGCATTTCCAGGATCTTGAGCCGGGGAAGCGTGACCTTCAGCCCGACCTTGCGGATGTCCTTGGATTCCAATGTGCCGCTCTCCGTGTGTTCCGGGCCTGCCATCGTCACCCGATGGATTTTTCGCTACTATGGCGCGTCGCAAACCGCTCGTGGCCCATCATGAAACGACCACTGCCCATCGTCATCCTGAGCCTCTCGCTGCTCCTCGGCGGATGCATCGTCTACAAACCCGAGGTCCGTCAGGGCAATACGCTCGATCGCGCGGCCATCGACCAGCTTGCGCCGGGCCTGACGCGTGAGCAGGTGCAGTACCTGCTGGGGCGCCCGGTGCTCAAGAACCTGTTCGATGCCGACCGATGGGACTATGTATTTTATCATCGCGGCCGACGTGATGAGGAACAGTGCCGACTGACCGTGTTTTTCGAGCAGGACCGACTCGATCGCGTGGAAACCCAGCCCACCGGCGAGGCCTTCTCGGCGTGCGTCGACAAATCGACCCGCATCAAGCCCAATAAATTCTGAACGACGAACATCGCCGGGCCGCGTCGCGCCATTGAGCATCGGCGCGCCTGCGGCCGACGCTCACGTCCGCGCCGCCCCCCGCGCCCGTTCCGCCCGCCGCCGCCGCGCTTCTTTGGGATCGACCGGCAGGGCCCGGTAGATCTCGACGCGGTCCCCGGCACGCAGCGCCGTATCGGGCGCACAGACCGCGCCGAAGATCCCTACCGGCGCCGCAGATAGCTGCGCCTCGCCCAGCAACTCGACCAGACCGCTGGCGCGGACCGCGTCCATCACGCAGGCGCCGGCCGGCAATTCGACGGCGATGCGCCAGACTCGGTCGGGCCCGGCATAGACCACGGTGACGGCAAGACCGCCCTGGCTCTCATCCGGCACCTGCACGCCTCCTCCCTCGCCGCCCTGCGGCCCTGATGGCCTTGCTTTATACTCGCCTGCAAATGTCCAAACCCAACGCATCGAACGGCCATGGTACGGGCTCGACCATCGCCGTCAATAAAAAAGCCCGCCACGACTTCTTCATCGAAGAGCGCCTCGAAGCCGGGATCGCCCTGGAAGGCTGGGAGGTCAAGGCCCTGCGCGCCGGCCGTGTCCAGCTGGTCGACAGCTACGTCATCATCAAAAATGGCGAGGCCTGGCTGCTGGGCGTCTTCATCACGCCGTTGCAGACGGTCTCCACGCACTACGTCCCCGAAGCGCAGCGCACGCGCAAGCTGCTGCTGAACCGGCGCGAGCTCGACCAGTTTATCGGCGCCGTCGAGCGCAAGGGCTACACGCTCCTCGCGCTGTCGATGTACTGGAAGCAGGGACGCTGCAAGATCGAGCTGGGCCTCGCCAAGGGCAAACAGGCCCACGACAAGCGCGCCAGCGAGCGCGACCGCGACTGGCAGCGCGAAAAGGGCCGGATCATGAAACACGCACGCTGACACCGAACTTGCGCGCGCGTATAGTGTCAGATGAATCACACGGGGGCGACCTGGTTTCGACGGAGGTCGCGAAGCCCGCGGTGCATGCCGAGGTGCAGTGCCCCTCGTTAATCACACTGCAAATCAATTAGTTGCCAACGACGACAACTACGCACTCGCCGCTTAAAACCCGGTAGGGTGCCGTCTGACCGGGGACGTGCCTGTGCGCCCGGCCTCCAGGCGTCATCTCTCACAGGATCGCGATCTCACCCGCCCGGGGTCGAATCGCTAAAGCTATCCGGGCTCGCCGTCTGTCTTCCCTGCCCGTCGGGTAGCAGCCGGTCAAATCAATAGACTGGGACAAGCATGTAGAGCCAACGGTAGAGGATTTTCGGACGCGGGTTCGATTCCCGCCGCCTCCACCATATACGAAGGGCTAGCATAACCTCACCGCTCACTTCTTGCCGTACCTTTTCCCGAGTATGCGGCGCCGCCGCCTCCC
>JAJXTQ010000335.1:0-2466 GCA_021783685.1 Pseudomonadota bacterium
GTGGCTCAGGCAATCGTCCCGGCTCACGCCCAGGATAGTGCAACTGGCCCGCGTGAACTCTTCCTCATGATCGGTGAAGTCGATCGCCTCCAGCGTGCAAAACGGCGCGTCATCCCGGGGATAGAAAAATAGCACGGCGTGCTGCTTGCCCCGCAGCGATTCCAGGTCAAAGGTTTCCATGTCCGCATCGGGCAGGGAAAACGCAGGTGCTGATTGACCGGCGAGCAGCATGTTCAAATCCCCAAAAAGGCTCAGCGATTCTAACCGAGGCGGAAGAAAAAAATACAACTCCAGGCGATCATCGTGAGGTCTTCGTGAAAAAATCAGCCACGCCGCTGCAGGATTTTTCCGGCGGGAAAGTTATGCTCGGAAACTGCTGCACTGCAGCTAGTGTCCGTCGTCGTCCATGGGGGGTTGTTATCCGGCGACAACTGCGGGCACTTGTGCCGCGCAGCAAGCCACTCGAAACCACTCGAAACATCAGGCCGGGTCGATCGCGCCGCGAGCCTGACGACTGCCGACGATGTGCGCCAGACCGAGGTACTCGCGGCTGCGCATCTCGACCAGACGACTGACCGTGCGTTTGAATTCCTCGGCGGCGGTACCCTGGCGATACAACTCTTCGGCGGGACAGTCCGCCGAGAGCAGCAGCTTGACGCGATGGTCGTAGAGCACGTCGATCAGCCAGGTGAAGCGGCGCGCCTCGGAGGCCATGCTGCGGTGCATGCGCGGCACGCCGGAGAGCAGCAGCGTCGGGAACAGGCGCGCCAGTTCGAGATAGTCGTTCTGCGAACGCGGTCCGCCGCAGAGCGTGGCGAAGTCGAACCAGATGATGCCGGGCGCGCGCCGACGCACCGGCAGCTCCCTGCCCAGGATCGTCTGGGGTCGGGCATGGCCCTCGCCGCCGGCGATCTGGCGGAAGTCCGCGGCCAGCCGCTGCTCCGCCGCATCGTCGGCCGGCATCAGGTAGCCCTCCATCTCTTCCAGCGCGCGGAAACGGTAATCGATGCCGCTATCCACCTCGACCACGTCCAGCCGCTCCTGCAACAGCGCGATGGTCGGCAGGAACAGGTGCCGCTGCAGCCCTTCCGGATAGAGACCGTCGGGCGGATAGTTGGAGGTCATGCAGAACACCACGCCGCGCTCGAACAGCGCGGCGAACAGGCGGCCCAGGATCATCGCGTCGGCAATGTCGGAGACGTGGAGATCGTCGAAGCAGATGACCCGGTTCCCGACCGCGATGGCATCGGCGACCTTGAGCAGCGGGTCGGGCTCTTCCCGGTGCCGCTTCAACTCGCCATGCACCTCGGCCATGAAGGCGTGGAAATGCACGCGACGCTTGCGCTGGTAGGGCAGCGCGGCGAAAAAACAGTCCATCAGCAGGGTCTTGCCGCGGCCGACGCCGCCCCAGAAATAGACGCCGCGCGGCAGCGGCGGCCGCACCAGCGCCTTGCGCAGGCGGTTCCTGCGCTTGTGCTTGAAGGCGAGCAGTTCCTGGTGCAGACGATCCAGACGAGCCGCCGCCGCGAGCTGGGCTGTGTCGGCTGAGATGCCACGGCTGTCGCACTGAGCCTGAAAGGCTTCGAGCATGCCCGCGGCGTGGGTATCTATGGCTGCCATGTGTGCCCTGTAGATCGGCCTTTAGGCCGGCATGTCCCTGTTCATCCGGAGCGCCGGCCTAAAGGCTAAAGGCCGACCTACAAGTTCAAAAATGCAGCGCGCGCTTGTCCACCGCCAGCGCCGCTTCGTGCATCGCCTCAGACAGCGTCGGATGGGCATGGCAGATGCGGGCGATGTCCTCGGAGCTGGCGCCGAATTCCATCGCCACGACCGCCTCGGCCACCAGCTCCGAGGCGTTGTTGCCGATGATATGCACGCCCAGGATGCGGTCGCTGTTGGCGTCGGCCAGCATCTTGACGAAGCCGGTGGTGTCGCCCTGCCCGAGCGCGCGGCCGTTGGCCATGAACGGAATCTGGCCGACGCGGTAGGCGACGCCCTCGCGCTTCAACTGCTGCTCGGTCTTGCCGACCCAGGCGATCTCCGGGTGGGTGTACATCACCCAGGGCACGGTGTCGTAGTCGATGTGCCCGGCCTGTCCGGCGATCAGCTCGGCGACCATCACCCCCTCCTCCATACCCTTGTGCGCCAACATCGGTCCGGGCACGACGTCGCCGACCGCCCAGACGTTGGGCAGGTTGGTCCGGCACTGGCCATCGACCGCGATGCGGCCGCGCGGATCGAGTTCCAGGCCGACGTTCTCGCAGCCCAGGCCCTCGGTGTACGGCACCCGACCGACCGAGACGATCAGCCTGTCGCATTCCAGCGTGTAGCTCTCGTCGCCCGACTCGTACTCGATCGAGACGCCGGCATCTACCCGGCTCACCTCGAGTATCTTGACACCGAGATGGATGGAGAGGCCCTGCTTCTGGGTGAATACCTTCCACGCCTCCTTGGCCACGGCCTGAT
>JAJXTQ010000335.1:2476-3180 GCA_021783685.1 Pseudomonadota bacterium
CGTCACTTCGGCGCCCAGGCGTTTCCAGACGCTGCCCAGCTCCAGCCCGATGACGCCGGCGCCGATCACGCCCAAGCGTTTGGGCACGGAGTCGAAGGACAGGGCGCCGACGTTGTCGCAGATCAGCTCGTTGTCGACGGCCACGTCCGGCAATGAGCGCGGCGTCGAGCCGGTGGCGACGATGACGTGGCGGGCCGAGACGACCTCGCTGCCCGCGGCTCCCGCCACCTCGACCTGCCACAGATCGTCGTCGCGACCGACGAAGCTGCCGCGACCGGGCAGCAGCGTCACCTTGTTCTTCTTGAACAGGCCGCGGATGCCGCTGGTGAGCTGGGCGACGATGTTGTCCTTGCGCTTCATCATCGTCGCGACGTCGATCTTGAGCCCGTCGAAGCCGATACCGTGCATGACGAAGCCGTGACCGGCCTGGTCGTACATCTCGGACGACTGCAGCAGCGCCTTTGAGGGAATGCAGCCGACGTTGAGGCAGGTGCCGCCCAGGCGCACCTCGCCCTTGGCGTCGGCATAGGATTGCGATTCTATGCAAGCGGCGGAAAGTCCCAGTTGCGCCGCCCGGATCGCGGCGACGTAACCGCCCGGGCCGCCGCCGATGACCAGCACATCGTATTGTTTGGCCATGGCTTCAGACCTCCAGCAGCAGGCGCGCCGGGTCCTCCAGCGCATCCTTGATCGCCACCAGGCCC
>JAJXTQ010000336.1 GCA_021783685.1 Pseudomonadota bacterium
GCCCACCCGGTGCCGACCTTGGCGATCAGGATGCCGGCGGCGGCCGGGCCGACCAGACGCGCGGCGTGGAACGACGTCGAGTTCAGTGCAACCGCATTGGCGATGTCGGCGCTGGTGACCAGGTCGTTGACGAAGGTCTGGCGCGCCGGGGCATCGAACGCGGTGACGCAGCCCAGCAGGAACGCCAGCACGTAGACGTGCCACAGCGCGACGGATCCGGAGAGCACAAGCGCCCCCAGCACGAACGCCAGCAGGCTCATGGCGCTCTGGGTGATCAGGAGGAGGGTGCGGCGGTCCACCCGGTCGACCGTCGGGCCGGCGATCGGCATCAACAGCAGCTGGGGGCCGAATTGCAGCGACATGACGATCCCCACCGAGGTGGCATCGTTGTGCGTCAGCTGCGTGAGCACCATCCAGTCCTGGGCGGTGCGCTGCATCCAGGTGCCGATGTTGGAGACGAGCGCTCCCGCGGCCCAAAGCCGGTAATTGTGGTGGCGCAGGGATCGAAACGTCGCGCTCAAGGGATCTTTCCGGGCTGCATCCGGGTTACTTCCGGATTGCGCGATCGGGCCGCCATAGCCAGATGCCGAGCACGACGACCGCGCCGACCACGAGCAGGACCATGATCGGGTTGATCCGGGCCCAGATCGCATGCAGTCGGGCGGCATGGGCGGTCAATTGATACGGTCCGACGCCCCACACGCCCACCCACAGGCAGGCGCCGCCGAGATCGAAGGGAAAGAACCGCCGCCAGGGCATCGCGCCGGTTCCGGCGAGCAGGCTGCCGAGTTGCCGCGCCCCGTCGAAGAAGCGGGCGAAAACCACCAGCCAGGCGCCGAACCGACGGTAAAAGCGTGACAATTTGCTGAGGTGGGCGCGATTGACGCCCGCCCGCAGGATGAGCCGGCGCCCGCCGTAGTTGCCGATGGCGAATCCGCAGTTGTTGCCGGCGACCGTCGCGCACAGCGCCGAGAGGACCACCAGCGGCAGGCTCATCACCCCGCGGCCCGCCAGGATCGAGGCGCCGATCAGCAGCGTCTGGCCGGGGGCGGGAATGCCGACGCCTTCGACGAGGATCGCGGCAACGATGGCGGCGTAGCCGTAATGCTGCAGATAGGGCAGTGCCCGGGCCAGCAGGTCGTGCAGCGCCGCCATCGCCGCCGGTTCAATCGTCGATCGACACGAAGAAGCTCATGCCGCTGCGCTTCACCAGCAGGGTGAGCGCCCCGCTTCCGCTGCCGATCGCCCGGTCGAGCGAGGCGACGTCGGTCACGGCCTCGTGGTTGGCCTGGACGATGAGGTCGCCGGGCTGGAGATTGGCCATCGACGCCACGCTTCCCGCCTGCACGCCGGTGATGAGCACGCCGTGTTCGCCGTCGAGGTGGTTCCGGCTGGCCAGTTCCGGCGTCAAGGTCTGCACCTGCAGGCCGAGCTTCGCAAGTTTCACCGCCTGGGTGGGCCGGGCCGCCGCGGTGCCGGCCGATCCGGCTCCCATGCGCCCGACCGTCACGCGGAGGATCCGGGTCTCGCCGTTGCGGACCACCTTGACCGGAACGGTGCGGCCGGGGGCCGTCGTCGCAACGATGTTGCGCAGCGTGCTGGAATCGGCGACGTCCTTGCCGTCGAATTGTGTGATCACGTCGCCGCTGCGGATCCCCGCGTGTGCGGCTGGGGAGTTCGGGTTGACCTGCGCGACCAGGGCGCCCGCCGTCCCCGAAACGTGGAAGCTTCGGGCCAGATTCGCGTCGAGATCCTGGACGACGACGCCGAGCACGCCGCGCGCGATGTGCCCGCCCTTGATCAGCGTCGGAAGCTCCGCCTTGATCATGTTGGACGGAATCGAAAAGCCGATGCCTGCCGACTGTTCGGCGCCGTTTCCGCCGGTGGCGATCGCGCTGTTCATGCCGATGACCTCGCCGTGCATGTTCACGAGCGGGCCGCCGGAGTTGCCGGGGTTGATCGGCGCATCCGTCTGCAGGAAATCCTCATAGGTGGAGATGCCGACATCCGAGCGCCCGGTTGCGCTGATGATGCCATGGGTCACGGTCTGGGTCAGTCCGAACGGGGCACCGACGGCGATCACGAGCTGGCCGACCCGCATCGCATCCGAGTCGCCGAGCTGCACGGTCGGCAGGTCAGGGGGGACGGCGCCTTCGAGCTGGATGATCGCGATGTCGGCCTTGGGGTCGGTGCCGACGATCTTTGCCGGGAAGCTGCGCTTGTCGGCGAGCCGCACCTTGATCCGGTCGACGTTGGCGACCACATGATAGTTCGTGAGGATGTGGCCGGCCTGATCCAGGATCAGGCCCGACCCCAGGCCGCGTTGGGGAACGCGGCGGGCGAGCTGCGGGGAACCTTGTTGGCCGAAGAACTGTCCGAAGAAGTCGTTGCCGAATGGAAACGGAAAGGCCGGAACCGTCACCATTTTTTCTGAAAAGACGCTTACGACCGCCGGACGGATGTGCGCCGCAACGGCCTCATAAGCCTTTTCCAGCTGTATCGCCGGGGCGATGACCGCCGGATCGAGGGGCACGGCGGCGGTCGCCGTCGCCGTGGCGGGGATGACTGGCTTGTGGGAACCCACGGTTGCAAAGAGGGCAGCCGCGACGAACAACGCAATTCCGCTGATAATGCCGGCGGCACGAAGCTTTTCAGTGTTTTTCATCATGGATGTCGAGGAAAAATATGAGTAAACGACTGCAACACGCTGCCACGTTCGCCATTCTACTGACCGCGGCTGTCGCATCGCCCCCGGTTGGAGCGGCGACGGCGGCGCATGGTTCCCATGAGAAATCCGCCTGGCCGGCGCCCGAGCAGGCGGTTGCGGCTGGCGATGTCCTGCGGGCGACGCTGAAAAACGGCCTGCGTGTCGTCATCGTGCGCAACACGCTGGCGCCGGTGGTCTCGACCTCGATCAATTATCTGGTCGGCGCGGACGAGACCCCGGCCGGATTCCCCGGAACCGCCCACGCCCAGGAGCACATGATGTTCCGGGGCTCGCCCGGGCTGTCGGCGGATCAGCTCGCGGACATCGGCAACATCCTCGGCGGCGATTTCAACGCCGATACCCAGCAGTCGGTGACGCAGTACCTCTACACCATCCCGGCGAAGGACCTCGACATCGCCCTGCACATCGAGGCGCTGCGCATGCGCGGCGTCGACGACACGGAAGCCTCCT
>JAJXTQ010000337.1 GCA_021783685.1 Pseudomonadota bacterium
GCATCGTTTCAGCGTTCATGGCACGGGTTGGCATTCACGGTAATCTCAGCAACACCTTGACGCCGGCGGGCGCCTGAGCGGCCTCGACGTAGCCGATGGCGCCGGGCACCTTGCGCACGAAGCCCAGCACCGCCTGGTCGGAGGTCTGCACCAGCGGCGGGATCTTGCCCTGGAAGCGCAGACGGTTCCAGTACTCGGACAGTTCGGCCGGCGAGCGTCTGAAGATCTTCTCGGAGAACGCCTCGCGCTCCGGGCTGGAGGCTTCGCGGTTGACCGGCGCCACCGGCGTGCCGTTGCTCCAGGCCGTGCGCTGGAGCAGGTAGATGGCCGACAGTTCCTCGGCCGAGACGGCGACCGCGGGCACCTGGGGATTGGCGATCACCAGCAGCGTTTCCGCGTGGGCGGAGGGGCCGAGCAGCAGTCCCAGCAGCAGCAGGAAGATCGGCATCAGAACAGCACCGAGAACGAGGCCAGCCAGCCGGTGGGGATCTCGCGGGCGTCGCCGGTCTGGTGCACGTATTCGAGCTTCCAGACCAGCGAAGACTGCGGCTTGTAGGCGAGGCCGGCCAGCGTGTTTTTCGACGGATCGAGACTATGCCGGCTCAGGTAATGCTCGGCCTCCAGGATGCCGTGCCAGCGGGCCGTGAACGCGTAGTCCGCCAGCGCATAGATTCCCGACTCGCGGTCATGGACGCGCGGCGCCGCGCCGGACCAGAGCGTTCGGGTCGCCTCGGATTCCAGCGCCAATTGGCCGATCGAGCGGCGCACGTTGAACCCGATCAACCGATAGCGTTCGTCGGCACTGCCGGAGCGTCCCTGCTGGAAGGAGATGCCGAGCTGGTCGGAAAGACCGCTGCTCCAATTGAGGTGCGCGCCGAAGACGTTGCGGAAGTGCTCGGGCGCGATGGAACCGGGTTTGGGCAGCCATTCCCGGCCGGGCTGCCAGTAAATCTGCCAGTCGGGGCCGGCGCCCGGACCGGGGTCGCGCAGCCAGGATAGGCCATTGGCATATTCGCTGAAGCCGCGTTGCGTGGTCAGCGGGCGGGTGGTGGTGGGCACCAGCGGCGCGGCGTGGATCAGGTTCCAGTCGCCCACCGGGGCCAGGATCTTGCCCACGCGCAGGGTGTCCGTAGCTGACAGGCCGATGTCGTCGTAGAAACGCTCCATGACGAAGTGGCCGCGATCGATCGGAGCATCGCCCGATTGCAGCAGGGTCGCGCTGGAGACTTCCGTTTCGAGAAAGGGATTCAGCCAGCGATTGACCCGGCCCGAGACGAACAGGCTGAGGTCGTCGATCGAGAGCTGTGCGGGGCTGCCCCGGGGCGATTCTGCGACGACGTTGGCATAGCCGGAAACCAGGAAGTTGCCCGCGCGCAGGCCTTGTCCGGGATGGTAGTCATCGGCCCGGCAAGGAGCGGACAGCGACAGACCGAGCAGGAGCGAGAGGCCGCCCAGCGAGATTTGTGTCATCTTGACGGAGTTCATTCGAGTGTCGCGCGGGGTGTCCGAAGGAGTGTCCTGTTTTGGCCGGGGATTGTAGCAGGGCTAAGCGTTTGGAATGGGTGGCCGTCGGAGTGGACGTCGGAATGCGCGCCTTGACAGTATAGGGGAAACCTCAGACAATGGGAAAAATTCCCTTCCATTCTGCCTGTCCTGGATTCACTACCTGAACCACCCGTGAGCGATGAAGCCGAGCGGCGCCGCCGATGCCAAACTGAAGAGCGAGCAGATACTGGAAGCCAGTGCCGCGACGCTGCTGCCCTTGATCCGCTATCTGCTGCTGGAGGGCGTGAACTATCCGCTGTTCATCCGGGCGCTGAAGCCGGTGTTCGTGCAGGCGGCGCAACTGGAACTGGCGCAGCGCGGGGCCAAGATCCACGATTCCTCGCTCAGCCTGCTCTCCGGGCTGCATCGCAAGGACATTCGCGAGCTCAATCAAAGCCGCGGCGCATCGCTCAGCCATTCCGGGCCGGTGGCCTCGCTGGTGTTCGCCAAATGGGTCAGCGATCCGGACTACGTCCAGAAGAACGGCAAGCCCAGACGGCTCGCGCCGCGCGGGCCGGCGCCGTCCTTCGAGAGTCTCGCCTTGTCGATCACCCAGGACGTCCATCCCGGCTCGGTGCTGAAATCGATGGAGGCCCAGGGCATGGTGCGCTGCGAGGGCGTGGGCAGCGCCGAGCGGGTCGTCCTGCTGCGCGACAGCTTCATTCCGCGCGACGACCTGAATGAAATGCTGGCGCTGTTCGCCGCCAATCTGCATGACCACCTCGCCGCCGCGACTTCCAACTTGCGTGGTGGCAATCCGCCCTTCCTGGAGCAGGCGGTGTTCGGCAGCGAGCTCTCAGAGGAGTCGATCGCCGAGCTGGAAGGCATGAGCCGCCGGCTCTGGGAGAGAGCCTCGCTGGAGATCATCAGGGAGGCCAGCCGCTTGTGCGAACGGGATCGGGGCTGTGCCCGGCCGCAGCGCTTCAGGCTGGGCAGTTATTTCTACGCCACGACGGATGCAGCGGCAAAGCCGCAGGACGATTCGTCCGACAGCGCATCCGATGGCGCAACCGGGAGCAATCATGAGCGTTAAATTCTTCAAGCGCTTCGCCGCGCTATCTTGCGTCGCGATTCTCGCCGGTTGCGGCGCCGGCGGCGGTGCCGCAGTCGGTCTTATCGCCGGCGTCGGCACGGGCGGTACCGGTCTGGTCGCCGGCACCATCACCGGCTTCGGCAGCGTCATCATCGACGGCACGCATTATCCGGACGCCGCGGCCAGCTACGACATCACCGCGGACGCGAGCACTGCGCAGACGATCTCCCGGACCCAGGTCGGCATCGGCGCGCGCGCCGAAGTGGATACCGACGCCAGCGGCAACGCCACCGCGGTGCACCTCATGCCCGAACTGATCGGCGTGGTCTCCGCGACTCCGACAACGGGCCTGTCCGCCAACACGCTCACCGTCGCCGGCGCCCGCGTGGTGGTCAATGCCAACGATCCGACGCTGCCGATCACGGTCTATGACGGCTACGCGCAATTTTCGGCGATCCAGGTCGGCGACCGGATCGAGGTCTATGGTCTGCCCCAGACCGATGCCGCCGGTCCCTATGTCGCCGCCACGCGCATCGAACTCAAGCCCGGCGTGTGCACCGGCGGCTGCCCGGTGCGGGTCTCGGGCACGGTCGGCAATC
>JAJXTQ010000338.1 GCA_021783685.1 Pseudomonadota bacterium
CCGCTCCTGCGCGGACGCTACCGCCTCGAGGTGACGCGCACCCCTGGCGACTGAGCCCGCCCTAGATCGGCACGCCTAGGAGGAACAGGCCGAGATAGGCCGCAAGGAAGGATAGAAGTGCGGGGATCACCGGGATCTCGAAGTACTCGAGCGCCACGAAGAACCCGATCGTCAGCACCACGCCGAGCGGCGAGCCCTTATGGTGCTCGTAGTGCGACAGCATCATGTCGAAGAGCACGGCGCCGATCATCGCCATGGCACCGAACTTCATCGCCTCGAGGATTTTCTTGACGATCGGCCGGTCCATATAGCGCGTGGCGATCGTGAACCCGGCCGCGACCAGGATGATGCCCGGCAGGTTCAGCGCCAGCACCGCGACCAGCAGCCCCGCAAGCCCGGCGACGTGATAGCCGACCATGCCGGAGATCTTCGCAGCTGTGAGCCCCGGGAACAGGAACGTCATCGCCAGCAGCGAACTGTATTGGCTGGCGGTGATCCAGTGGTGGTTCGTCACCGCCGCGGTTTCGATAAGCTTCAGCATCGAATCCCCGCCGCCGAGCGCGAATATCCCGATCTCGCCGAAGCTGGTCAGCAACGCCCAAAGCGCGTGCAGCATGGTCCCTGTGCTCCTGGGTCAGTGATGGATCGGCTTCGAGGGCTTGGTCTCGAGCGGATGCGGCGTGTCGTCCGCCGGTGTCCAGAACGGCGCTGCGATGTAGAGCGCCAGGTAGATCAGCAGTGTCGCGATCACCGGCTCGTGGAACATCTCCATCGCCAGGAAGAACGCAACGGTGAGACCGATGCCGATCCAGTATTTCCGTCGCCTCGCCGCCGGCACGATCATGTCCCACAGCACCGCGGCGATAAGCGCCATGGCCGCGTAACTCATCGCGGTCAGCAGCTCGGCGACGAAGGGCACATGCGTGTAGTTCAGCAACAGCGAGAATCCGACGGAGGTCAGGATGATCCCGGGGATGTTGATCGCCAGCGCCGCCAGAACGAGGCCCGCGATCCCGGCCACCCGATAGCCCACCATGCCGGAGAGCTTGCAGGCGGTCAGGCCGGGAAACAGGAACGTCATTCCGAGCAGCGAGCCGAACTCCTCGTCCGACATCCATTTGCGGATGCGAACGGTTTCCTCGCTGATCATCTTGATCATGCCGTTGCCCCCGCCCAGCGAGAACAGACCGACCCGCCCGAAACTGATCAGGATGTCCCAGAGATCCTTGAGGAAATACGAACGCTTCGCCGCCTTGGGCGGCGCGGACTGATCAGGCATGGGCGCTCTTCCATGTGTTGAAGGGATGGGCGATCAGGTTGCTGTTGAAGTAGCGCGGATCGCCCGACACCTCCTCGGCCGTCCATGCCGGCAGGGCGATGCGCTCGTCCGTGCTCTTGAGCTCGCATTCGGCGACGACGAGCCCCTCGTTCTCGCCATGGAACACGTCGATCTCCCAAAGCTTCCCGCCATGCGTCTCGCGATGACGATGCTTCTCGATCAACGGCTTCTCGCACAATCCGTCCAGCATCGCCGCGGCGTCCTCGATCGGGATGGGGTACTCGAACTCGGAGCGCCTGATGCCGGTCGTGAGGCCCTTGATCGTCAGGAACCCCTTCTCGCCCGCGATGCGCACCCGCACCACCCGCTCCTTGACCGAGGAGAGATAACCCTGCCGATAGAGCACCCCGGCATCGACCGGCTTCCAAAGCTCGGTCCTGACCAGGTATTTCCGCTCGATTTCCGCTGCCATCCCGCTCCCTCCCTCACGCCTTGGCCGGTATCTTCGCGAGGCCAAGCGCGCGGATCAGCCCCTCCGGATAACTTGTGTTCGCATGGCTATCGAGGCCGAGCGCGGAGAGGGCCGAGACAACGCGCACAGGCTCCTCGTGCTCCAGCGAAAAACTGTCGAGACCGATATCGCCCACGCTCACGCGCGCGATCTCGGCGATGCAGCCGCCATAGCTGAAGCCGCGCCGTGACTTGTGGATGTCGACCGCCCTGAGATCGCGCTCCCCCGCGACGAAAGCGCGGAACTCCGCCAGGGAATAGGTTTCGCGCGCGAAGTTCCGTTTGCCGAAGATTGCCTGCATGTCGCTTCGCGTGAGCGGGAACGACGCCTTCAGCACCGGGTTCCATTGCTGCAGCCCGGCCTCGCTGGTCGCGAGCAGCCGCTTCACGTCGAGCGCCCCGCCGCGGATCTTGACGTTATCCGCCGTGTTCGCCGCGAGTTGCAGGATATAGGTCTCGTCGCTCTCCCGCGCGTGCGCATCCGGCGGCAGCTTTGCTTTCGTGACGAGTCCGGCAAGTGACGGCGCAAAGCAGCGCCACTCCCAGCGCGGGATGATCGTTTCGCCGGCCATCAGCTTGCCGCCGGCGAACGCATCGCATGTCGCGCGGAACCCTGCATCCCATTTCTCTCCAGAGATCGCTGTGTTTTTGTCATGTTCGGCACGTTGGACGGAGACCCAGGCGCAAGCGGCGGGATCGCCGCCCCGCCCGTGTCGCGGCCTACACGCATTCCGGCGCCGCAGGTGACAAGCGCCCTATTCTTCATTCTTCTTTCGCTTGTACTGGCTACGTCTCGTGGCAGCACTGCCGAAGGAACATGGCCGTTTACAGGCATCATGCCCAGTTTCATTGACCCACATCAAATCGATGGTTGAAATCGTCAACCGCAGCACCCGGCGCGGCCCTTGCGCCGGCACCCCCTCGCTTGCGCCCCGCGCCCCCCGACCCTAGCCTCCGCCCGCCAAACCCGGGGGATCGCATGCCCAAGCTCGCCGCCAATCTTTCCATGATGTTCAACGAGTTGCCGTTCCTCGACCGGTTCGCGGCAGCGGCGAAGGCCGGCTTCAGGGGGGTCGAATACCTCTTCCCCTACGAGTATCCCGCCGCCGATCTCGCCAAACGCCTCGCCGACAACGGCCTCGCTCAGGCACTGTTCAACATGCCCCCCGGC
This sequence comes from Pseudomonadota bacterium, assembly GCA_021783685.1. The sequence goes on from JAJXTQ010000338.1 coordinate 2,961, forward strand.
GATTGGGCGAAGGGCGAGCGCGGGCTCGCGTCCCTCCCCGGCCGCGTCCAGGAGTTCCGCGACGGCGTCGCCATGGCGCTCGACTACGCCGCGGCGCTGGACTGCAGGCTCGTGCACATGATGGCCGGCATCCCGCCCCAGGGCACCGCGCATGCCACCGCCGCCGCGCTCTACGCCAGCAACCTCGCCTGGGCCGCGGAACGCGCCGCC
>JAJXTQ010000339.1 GCA_021783685.1 Pseudomonadota bacterium
GGTTGTTGTCGAGGTAGTTTTCCCGTTCGACGCCGCCGCGCAGGCCGACCGTCCAGTGGGGATCGGGGGCCGCACGCAGGAACAGGCGCGCATCCTCCTGCCGGGTGGGCGGATAGTTGAACCCGCCGAACCCCGAAAATTGGTAATTCGAGTACAGGTCTTCGGCGCGGAACTCCCAACCGGCAGGGGTCGGCTTCTTGAGGAAATCGACGACGTTCTGGCCGAAGTACGAATTGCCGGCTTCGCCCGGCGGCGCGCCGACCGCCCGCGACCAGCCGTTATTGCTTTGCAACTCGTACTGCACCGTCCCCGGCAACATCCCCTTCCAGTCGGGATTGAGATGGTAGGTGTAGTTGGAGAAGGTGTTGAAACTCGCCGCCCCGGCTTGCGGCGTCGGCAGATACAGGTAATTGGGCACCTGCGCCACCTGCGCGCCGGCATCGACCGAAAAATGGTCGCCGATGCCGTGCCAGATCCCATCCATACCGCCGGTCGGCAACACCATGTTCGGCTCCGAGCCGCGCGCGTAGTTGACCGAATCGGCGGACAGATTGGCCGTGAACTGAAAGTTCGGGTCACTCTTGTTGGCGACGATGGAAGGCGTGATCTCGGTGATCCAATCGGGACGCGATCCCGGCTGGAACCCGAAGTAGGCATTGCTGGTATAGGTTTCCTGGGTCTGGATCGACGCCTGAAAAAAACCGGTGCTCCCGGCATCGGCCCCATAGGCTGCGGCCGGCACCGCACTCGCCGCAAACAGCGCGGCGAGCAGGGTCCCGCCGTCACGGGGAGAAGGAATCCGGAATCCCGGGCGTTTTCCCCGCCCACGCTGCGTCCCCATGGCCGACATATGGACTGGACCGCCCCTCAAACCACCCCCGGATGCAAGCTCATCCATACGATCCAGACCCCGGAAACAAACAGCAACCCGCCCAGGCCGCCGGCAAACGCCAGCCCGGCAACCCGTTCCCGGCGCTGTCGGCGGGCATCGACGAGCATCGAAATCGTGCCCAGCATGGGCAATCCGCCGCTGAGCTGCCGCAGGTCTGCTGCGCTCTGCACCCGCGGGAACACCTGCGTCAGGCCGAGCGAAACGGCCACCCCCGCCCCCAAGGACGCCAACAGCGCCAGCGCGGCCAAGGCGACATGGCCCGGGAAGACCGGCTTGCGCCGCACATGCGGAGGATCGATCACCCGGAACACCGCCATCTGGGCATTGGCGTCGACGTCTTCCGAAATCGCCGCCTGCTCGCGGCGCTGCACCAGCGCGTCGTAGTTGTGCCGGATGACGTCATAGTCGCGGTTCAGTTTGGACATTTCCGCTTCGACCTCCGGCACATGCTGGGCCGTCGCCCGGAGGCGGTTCAACTGCGCCTCGAGGTCATTGGTGCGCGACTGCAGGCTGGCCACCTTGGCATCGGCCTCGCTCAACGCGACCTGCAGTTGCTGATAGACGGGATTGGTCGCCGGGGGACTGATGCGCGATGCCGAGACGCCGAGCTTGGCCAGACGCTTGGCCTGCGCCGCCTTTTTCTCCGCTTCGATCCGGGCGATCAGGCGTTTGGTCTCGACCACGTCGGGATAGCTGTCAGTGTACCGCCGGGTCAGGTCATCCAGTTGCTTGCGCAGGGCGTCGAGCCGTGCATCCCACTCCGACGTGCCGCCGAACCCCGGGGTCGGCGCGACTTCGGTCAGCAGCACCGGATCCTCACCGCTCAGTTGCCGCTGGATGGCGTCGCGCGCATCCTGTGCCGCGTGCAGGTCCATGCTCGACTGGGTCACCTCATCCGACAGCAGGGAAAGCTGGGCGTAGCGATCCTTGACCGCGATGCCGCCATACCCGAAGTTCTTCAGCTTGAATTCCTTGACGCGATTCTCGGCGTCTTCGAGCTTCTTCTCGTACTCGGCGATCTGTTCGTCGATGAAGGCACGCGCCTGCTCGCTGTCGCGACGCTTGCCGCCCGCAGTCGAACCGATGAACAACTCGACCAGGCTCTGCACGACCCGCTTGGCGCGCTGCGGATCGGTGTCGCGATAGCTGATCAGATAGAGGTCCCGATCGCCCGCGGCCGAGATCTGGATCCCGGCCTGGAGCTGTTCGATCATCCGATCGAAGACCTGCTGATTGGCGCCCGGCGGAACCAGCTTTGCCATCCCGACGAGCTTTTCCAGGTTGGGACGGGTGATCAGGGTACGGGCGAGGATCGACACCATCTGGTCGACGTCGGGCTGCACCGCCAGCCCGCTCAGCAGCGGCCGCAGCACCGTCTGGGTGTCGACGTAGACGCGCGCGTTGGCCTCCCAGCGCTCGGGTACGCGCCAGACGACGGCGGCGGCCGCCGCCGCCACGATCCACGCCACCAGCAGGCCGGCTCAACGCCGGCTCCACATGGCGTGCAACTGGCTCAATATCGGACCAAGGATGTCGTCCACGACCGGATCGTCCTTCAGAACCAGCTTTGCGGGATGATCAGGATGTCGCCGGGCAAAACGTCGACGTTGGCCGTGATGTCGCCGTGCTTGATCAGATCGCTCAGCCGCACGTGGTAGCTCTTGTCATGCTCGGAGCCGCGCACCAGCACGGCACGGTTGCCGGCGGCAAAATCGGTCAGGCCGCCGACGGCGATCATGACGTCGAGCAGGGTCATGTTCTGCCGGTATGGCACCGCCATCGGATGGGCCGCCTGGCCGATCACCCGGATCTGCTGGTCATACGGACCCGAGAACGCGGTCACCACCACCGTCACCACCGGATCACGGATATAACGGCTCAAGGCGCGCTCGATGTCCGCCGACAGTTGGGTCGACGTGCGTCCCACCGCCGGCAGGTCGTTGACCAGCGGGATCGAGATCTTGCCGTCCGGCCGGACCGGTCCGACGAACGACAGCTCCGGATTGCGCCAGACGATGACGTTGATCTTGTCCTGCGGTCCGATGAGGTACTGATAATTCGGCGACGCCGCGGTGGCGGGCGCCTGCGGCATCGAACTGCATGCGGCCAGCATGATCACGGCGGCCAGGCCGCAACACAGCAATTTCCCCTGTTTGCGCAAATACGCACCCATAGTCTTCCCCCTGCTCCCCCGATTCGACGGCATGTTCACCGTTGCCGCCATGAAAACCGCGTTTTTAATCCATCGGCGGGCCTCCGCGCAATGCCGCACGCGCC
>JAJXTQ010000340.1 GCA_021783685.1 Pseudomonadota bacterium
TCAGCACACCCACGCGCTCGGTGAATACACCATGCCGGATTCCGCCGTGGTTGGCTCCCAGCACCCGCAGCCCTCCGATCAGCACGGTCATCTGCGGCGCGCTCAGGCCCATCAACTGGGCGCGGTCGAGCAGCAGTTCCTCGGGACTGACCGCATAGTCCTTCTTGAGCCAATTGCGGAATCCGTCGTGCACGGGCTCCAGCACGGCGAAGGACTCGACGTCGGTCATCTCCTGGGTGGCGTCGCCGCGCCCGGGGGTGAAGGGAACGGTGATGTCGAAACCACCGGCTCTCGCCGCCTGCTCGATGCCCAGGTTGCCCGCCAGGACGATGAGGTCGGCCACGCTGGCACCGGTCTGCGCGGAGATGCCCTCCAGCACCCCCAGCACCCTGGCCAGTCGCTCCGGCTCGTTGCCCTGCCAGTCCTTCTGCGGCGCCAGGCGGATACGCGCCCCGTTGGCGCCGCCGCGCATGTCGGAGCCGCGGAAGGTACGCGCGCTGTCCCAGGCGGTGGCCACCATGTCGGCGATGCTCAGGCGGGCGTCGGCAATGCGGGCCTTCGCCGCGGCCACGTCATAGTCCCGGCGTCCGGCCGGGACCGGGTCCTGCCAGATCAGATCCTGCGCGGGCACGTCGGGCCCGAGGTAGCGCGCCTTGGGGCCCATGTCGCGATGGGTGAGCTTGAACCAGGCGCGCGCGAACACTTCCGAGAAATAGGCCGGATCGCGATGAAAGCGCTCGGAGATCGCACGGTAGGCCGGGTCCATTTTCATGGCCATGTCCGCGTCGGTCATGATGGGCTTGCGACGCAGGGAGGGATCCTCCGGGTCCACCGGCATGTCCTCGTCGCGGATGCTCACAGGCTCCCATTGCCAGGCACCCGCCGGGCTCTTGTTCAGCTCCCAGTCGTGGCCCAGCAGCATGGCGAAATAGCCGTTGTCCCAGCGCGTCGGGTGGGTGGTCCAGGCTCCCTCGATGCCGCTGGTGACGGCGTCGCGCCCGATGCCCCGACTGCTCTTGTTCAGCCAGCCCAGGCCCTGGTCCTCGATGTCCGCGCCCTCGGGCGCCGGACCCAGGCGCTTGGCATCCCCGTTGCCATGGGCCTTGCCCACCGTGTGGCCGCCGGCGGTCAGCGCCACGGTTTCCTCGTCGTTCATCGCCATGCGCGCGAAGGTCTCGCGCACCTGGGCGGCCGTCTTCAGCGGATCGGGCTTGCCGTTGACCCCCTCGGGGTTCACGTAGATCAGCCCCATCTGCACCGCCGCCAGCGGGTTCTCCAGCGTGCTCGGATCGTCCACCGCCGCGTAGCGTTCGTCGCTGGGAGCCAGCCATGCACGCTCGGCGCCCCAGTACACGTCCTTTTCCGGATGCCAGATGTCCTCGCGGCCGAAGCCGAAACCAAAGGTCTTCAGGCCCATGGATTCATAGGCGACGGTGCCGGCCAGCACGATCAGGTCGGCCCAGCTGATCTTGTTGCCGTACTTTTTCTTGATCGGCCACAGCAGGCGCCGGGCCTTGTCCAGATTGCCGTTGTCGGGCCAGGAGTTCAGCGGCGCGAAGCGCTGGTTGCCGGTCCCCGCGCCACCGCGCCCGTCGGCCACGCGATAGGTGCCCGCGGCGTGCCAGGCCATGCGGATGAACAGACCCCCGTAATGGCCCCAGTCGGCCGGCCACCAGGGCTGGCTTTGGGTCATCAACGCATGCAGGTCCTTTTTCAGCCCCGCGAAATCCAGGCTCTTCACCGCCTCGCGATAGTCGAAGCCCGCATCCATCGGATCGGTCTTGCGGTCATGCTGGTGCAGGATGTCCAGGTTCAGGGCCTTGGGCCACCAATCCACATTGGACATCGCGGCCTGCGTGGCACCGCCGTGCATGACCGGGCACTTCCCGGAGCTTGCCGTCTTTTGATCCATCGTCCTCTCCTGCGGTAGTTGGGTTGTCGTGCAACTTGCATTTGGCGTCTTGCCAGATGCACACACTCCGAATACGGCCGCCCGGCCGCTGCATCGCGGATACATCGCGAATGCAAGAGCATAGTGAATAGCGTAGAACCATGAAGTCCAATGATCCATTGAATTGAATCAATGGCCTTGATAGCCGGGCTTGCCGGGTCGCCGTCAGGAATCCCGCCTGGATGCGACCAAGGACGGTCGGCGCATGTTCAGCGCCCCGCAAGGAGACCGTCATGAAGCACTACCCCGTCCGCCCCGAAGCCATCGCGGCCCTCGACCCGATGGCCCGGCGCGTGACCCAGCAGGCCGCCACCGAGCCGCCGGGCACCGGTGCCTACCTGCATCACCGCGAGCCCGGCATCTATGTCGACGTCGTGTCGGGCGAGCCGCTGTTCGCATCGAGGGACAAGTTCGACAGCGGATGCGGATGGCCGAGTTTCAGCCGGCCGATCGAATCGGGGCGCATCCAGGAGCACCGGGACACGAGCTTCGGCATGATCCGCACCGAGTTGCGCTCGGCCGATGCCGGCAGCCACCTCGGCCACGTGTTCGACGATGGGCCGCCCGAGCGTGGCGGGCTGCGCTATTGCATCAACTCCGCGTCGCTGCGCTTCATTGCCCGTGAGGACATGGCCGCGCAAGGCTACGAGGACTATCTGCCGCTGCTGGAGGACAAGTGATGGAACAGACCGTGATCCTGGCCGGAGGCTGCTTCTGGGGCATGCAGGAGCTGCTGCGCCGCGTACCCGGCGTGCTGTCGACGCGCGTGGGCTACTGCGGGGGCGACACGGCCAATGCCACCTACCGGAACCACGGCCGCCACGCCGAGGCAGTCGAGGTGCGCTTCGATGCGGATCGACTGGGTTTGCGCGAGTTGCTGAAGGTGTTCTTCCAGATTCACGACCCGACCACCCGCGACCGCCAGGGCAACGACATCGGAAGTTCGTACCGCTCGGCCATCCTGTATCGAAGCGAGGAGCAGCGCGAAACCGCGCGCCAGCTCATCGCGCGAATGGATGCGAGCGGTGTGTGGCCCGGCAGGATCGTGACCGAACTCAAGACCGCCGGCGCGTTCTGGCCCGCGGAGCCCGAGCATCAGGACTACCTGCGGCGCAACCCGATGGGCTACACCTGCCACTACCCTCGCCCCGACTGGAAGCTGCCGGAGGAAGCTTGAACGCGAAAACGACAATGCCCGCTTTCGCGGGCAAAACGAC
>JAJXTQ010000341.1 GCA_021783685.1 Pseudomonadota bacterium
GGAACCGGTGACATAGCCCGCTCCCGGGCCTGCCAGGAAGGCCACGGCAGCGGCAATCTCGGCGGCCTCGCCGAGCCTGCCGAGGGGGATCTTGGCGAGCAAGGCCGCGCGCTGGGCCTCGGGCAATGACTTGGTCATGTCGGTGTCGATGAAGCCCGGCGCAACGCAATTGACGGTGATGTTGCGGCTGCCCAGTTCCTGGGCCAAGGCCCGCGTCATGCCGGCGACGCCGGCCTTGGCGGCGGCGTAGTTGGCCTGGCCCGGATTGCCCGAACTGCCGACCACCGAGGTGATGTTGATGATACGGCCGTGACGCGCTTTCATCATGCCGCGCATCACTCTTCTGGAGAGCCTGAAGACGGCGGTGAGGTTGGTGCCGATGACCGCATCCCAGTCCTCGTCCTTCATGCGCATGGCGAGGTTGTCGCGGGTGATGCCGGCGTTGTTCACCAGGATCGCGACGCTGCCGTACTTGTTCTCGACCTCCGCGAGCAGCGCCTCGCAGGCGAGGGCGTCGGCGACGTCGAGCGCCGCACCCCAGCCATTGATGCCAGCGGCATCCAGCATTGCCTGGATGGCGGCGGCACCGTCAGCGGTGGTCGCGGTGCCGACCACGATCGCGCCCTGCCCGCCCAGCTCCAGCGCGATGGCGCGGCCGATGCCGCGCGTAGCGCCGGTGACCAGTGCTACCTGTCCCGCGAGCGGGCCCCGTTGCGTTTCATCCGCCATGACCTGCTCCTTATCCCTTGATCGCGGCGAGCGCCGCTTCGATGCCGGCGAGATCGGCCATCGCCCCGCCGACCAGCCCGTCGGCGCAGCGTTTGACGAGGCCCGCCAAGACCTTGCCCGGGCCGCACTCATAGACGTGGCTCACACCCTGCGCCGCCAACACCCTCATGGTTTCGACCCAGCGTACCGGTCGCGCCGCCTGGCGCACCAGGGCATCCCTGATCGCTGCAGGATCGTCAAGACTGGCGGCATCGACGTTGTTCACCAGCGCCATCCTGGGCGCCGAAAAATCCAGTTCGGACAGGCGGTGGCGCAGTTTCTCGGCCGCCGGCTGCATCAGCGAACAGTGGAAGGGAGCGGATACCGGCAGCAGCAAGGAACGCTTCGCGCCCCTGGCCTTGCAGGCGGCGGCCGCGCGTTCCACCGCCGCGGCATGGCCGGCGATGACGGTCTGTTCGGGAGCATTGAAATTCACCGCCTCGACCACCTGGCCTTCTCCGCTCTCGGCGCAGGCGGCCATGACCTGGGCGGCGTCCAGGCCGAGTATCGCCGCCATCGCACCGGCGCCGGCCGGCACCGCTTCCTGCATCGCGCGGGCGCGCAGTTCCACCAGCGGCACGGCATCCTTGAAATCCAGCACGCCGGCAGCCACCAGCGCCGAATACTCGCCTAAGCTGTGACCGGCGACCATCTGCGGCTCGGGGCCGCCCAGAGCCCGCCAGAGCCGATAGACCGCGATGTCGGCGGTGAGCATCAGCGGCTGGGTGTTGACGGTCTGGTTCTGCGCCTCGGCCGGGCCGTCGCAGGCCAGCTGCCAGAGATCGCGGCCGAGCGCCGCTGAGGCCTCGGCGAAGGTCTCGCGCAGCACCTCATGATCGCCGTAGGCGTTCATCATGCCGAGCGACTGCGACCCCTGCCCGGGAAATATCAGTGCAAATTTCATAGCGAACTCCCTGCGCTCAAAACTTGAGCAGCGCCGCACCCCAGGTGAAGCCGCCGCCGACGCCTTCGAGCAGCAGCATGTCGCCGCGGCGGATCTTGCCGCCGCGCACCGCCTCGTCTAGAGCGAGCGGGATCGAGGCGGCCGAAGTGTTGCCGTGATGCTCGACGGTGATGATGACGCGTTCCGCCGGCAAGCCGAGCTTCTTGGCGGTGGAATGGAGAATGCGGATGTTGGCCTGGTGGGGAATCAGCCAGTCGACCTGGTCTATCCGCACGTCGGCCTGCGTCAGCACCTCGTGGGCGACCTCGTGCAGTACCTTGACCGCGAACTTGAACACCGCCTGGCCTTCCATCTGCAGGAGGGGAGTGCCGATGACCCGGCCGCCGCAAACCTGGCCGGGCACCGACAGGATGGCGTTGTAGCTGCCGTCGGCGTGCAGCGCGGTGGCCAACACCCCAGGGACATCGCTGGCTTCCAGCACCACCGCCCCGGCGCCGTCGCCGAACAGCACGCAGGTGCCGCGGTCGTTCCAGTCGAGGATGCGCGAGAACACCTCGGCGCCGACCACCAGGGCACGGCGGTGCGAACCCGAGCGGATGAATTTTTCGGCGATCGCCAGAGCATAGATGAAGCCGCTGCACACCGCCTGAACGTCGAAAGCCGCGGCGCCGTTCTTGATGCCCAGCTTGTCCTGGAGCAGCGCTGCCGCGCTGGGAAAGACCAAGTCCGGCGTCGAGGTGGCGAGGATGATCAGATCGATGTCCTCGGCTGCCTTGCCCGCCGCCGCGAGCGCACGTCGGCTGGCTTCCAGCGCCAGATCGCTGCAGGTGACGCTCTCGGGTGCCAGATGGCGGGCGCGGATGCCGGTGCGCTCGGTGATCCATTCATCCGAGGTGGTGATGCCGCGCCCGGCCAGATCGGCCGCCAGTTGAAGGTTGCTGACCGGCGCGCCGGGCAGGTAGCTGCCGGTGCCGGTGATGCGGGAGAAAATTGTCATGTCGTCGGAGACAGTTGCGCCATGCGGGCGGCGATGCGTTCGGGAAGCTGGTTGCGGGCAGCCTCGGCGGCGCGCTCCAGGGCGCAGAAAAATGCCAGCGCGTCGGCTGAGCCGTGGCTCTTGACCACGATGCCCTTGAGGCCGAGCAGGCTGCCGCCGTTGTAGCGGCGCGGATCGAAGCGGCGCTTGAAGGAATTGAGCACCGGCAGCGCCATCAATGCCGCCAGACGGGTCAACAGATTTCGTTTGAACTCCTCGCGCAACGCCGCGCTGATCATGTGCGCCAAGCCTTCCGAGGCCTTGAGCGCGACGTTGCCGACGAAGCCGTCGCAGACGACCACGTCGACCGTGCCCTTGTAGATGTCGTCGCCTTCGACATTGCCATAGAAATTGAGACCGCTGTCCTTCAGCAAATCACCGGCGCGCTTGACCGCCTCGTTGCCCTTGATCGCCTCTTCGCCGATATTGAGCAGGCCGACGCTGGGCCGCTCC
>JAJXTQ010000342.1 GCA_021783685.1 Pseudomonadota bacterium
CACGGCGATCAAACTGATCGCCGGCGCCTCGCAGGGCTTCACCCGGCGCATCAACATTCTGGCCGACAAATCCCTGCTCGCGGCTTTCGCCGAAAACACGCATCAGGTCACGCGCCGCCACGTCCGCTCGGTGATCCGCAGCTCCGATTTCGATCCCGACCGCCCATCCCGGGTGCGGATCTGGGCCAGACTCGCCGGGTTCTCGCTGGCGGCCCTATTCCTGGTCACGATCCTGCTGGTCATCTGGCCGAAAACCCGGACCCCGGTCGCGGGGTCGATGGTGCCTGCGCTTGCAGCGCCCACGCCGGCGCCGGCCAAGCCATCGCTCCCACCGCCGGCGGCTTCTCCCGTCGTCCCACCGCCTGCCAGGATCGTCGTCCCGCCGGCCAGCGCACCGCCGGTCGCGGTTCCGAGCGCAACGCCGGCTGCATCAGATTCGGCCTCGCCGGCGCCGCCCGCACTGACCGGCAAGCTGGCCAAGCTCGGCAGCCAGACCCGCGCCCGCATCGAGGCGACGCGGAGCTGGCTGGCCAATGTTCCGGACCAGCACTGGTTCATCCAATTGCTGACGACGGATGCCGGAAATGCCGACGAAATCGAGAATTTCGTCGCCGCAACCGTCCAGGCAACCGGGAAGGAAGACCAGGTCCGGGTCTATGTCGCCGACATTCCCGGCAAGCCGCGCATCGGCGTCATCTATGGCGACTACCCGTCGCGCGAGGCCGCCCTGTCTGCACTGCAACAACTGCCCGCATCGCTGCGCGCACTCAAGCCCTTCCCGCGCATGGTGAAGTGGCTGCGCTGAACGCCGAGCACCCACTTCCCCAAGAGCCGGCGACCGGCGTAATATGATGATGTCATGTTACGCTCAGGTCCGTCGCGCTCATGCCCGCACTGAACAGCCTTCACCTATCCGCCGCATGCCTGTCGGCTCTGGCTGCCGCCGCTTGTAGTCAGCCCATGGTTCGACCGTTGTCCGCGCGCCCCTCGCGGACCGGAGAGCCGCTGCCGGCGGCCAGTCTGAGCATTCCTCGAGCGCCGTCGCCCGCCGCCGTGCCGCGTCTGCCCGCGTCCCCAGCCAAGGCCAAGACCTACAGCGTCGTGGTCAACGATGTGCGCGTCCACGACCTGCTGTTTTCGCTGGCGCGGGACGCCAAGCTCAACGTCGACATCTACCCAGGCATCACCGGCACGATCACCCTCAATGCCGTCGATCAGACCCTGCAGCAACTCCTCGAACGCATCTCCAGGCAGGCGGATATCCGCTGGGAACTGGACGGGCGGAACCTCTCCGTCATGCCCGACTCGCCCTACCTGCGCAACTACCGGATCGACTACGTCAATGTTTCACGCGACACCAGCGGCACCACGATGGTGACGACGCAAATCGCCTCCGCCGGAATCCCCGGCGGCGCCAGCCCTAGCGGCGGCTCCGGCGGCAACAATTCCCAGACCCGGATAGACAACAGCGCCCGAAACCACTTCTGGGAGACCCTGGAGAAGAACGTCAAGGACATCCTGCACGAAACCGACAAGATACTGCCGGAAGGCTCGAGCGAAACCGTCATCGAACGCCGCGATCAGCAGGCCAGTACCGGCACCGGGGTCGCCGCTCCGGCCGCGGGCAAGCGCGGTCGGAACCAAGCCGGCATCGCCGCCAGTCCCAACCCGGTGACGCTGCAACAGGCCGGTACCACCGTGGTGCGCCGCACCACCTTCCGCGAGGCCGCGTCGGTGATCAGCAATCCGGAATCGGGCGTGCTCAGCGTCCGTGCCACGGCGCGCCAGCACGAGAAGATCGGCGAATTCCTCGATCAGGTCATGGCCCGCGCGCAACGTCAGGTGCTGATCGAGGCCACCATCGCCGAGGTGCAGCTGTCCGACAACTATCAGCAGGGCATAGACTGGAGCGCGCTGCCGCTCGGACGCGTCGGCTTCAGGCTGATTCAAACGGCCGCCGGCGCCATCGCCGCCCCGCCTTCGAGCCTGTTCGAGATCGGTTACAACAACCCGGAATCGCGCGTCGGCAACATCAGCGGTTCGGTCAGGCTGCTCGAATCCTTCGGCACGGTGAAGGTGTTGTCCAGCCCGAAACTGTCGGTCATCAACAACCAGACCGCGGTGCTCAAGGTGGTCGATAACAGCGTCTATTTCTCGATCAAGGCCGACGTCACGCCCGGCGTCTCCGGAACCCAGCCGCTGGTTGCGTACACCACCACCTTGAACACGGTCCCGGTCGGCTTCGTCATGAACGTGACGCCGCAGATCAGCGACAACGACACGGTTCTGCTCAATATCAGGCCCAGCGTCTCGCGCATCATCGGCACCGTTGCCGATCCGAACCCGGATCTCGCCAAGGCCAATATCGCCAACCTGATCCCGGTCATCCGGGTGCGCGAAATGGAGTCGCTGATCCGCGTCGCGAACGGCAACATCGTGGTGATGGGCGGGCTGATGGAGGACTCGCTGAACAACACCGACAATGCCGTGCCCGGGCTCTCCCGGATACCGCTATTGGGGGCTCTTTTCCAGAACCGCGACGACACGCGCAGGAAAACGGAATTGGTGGTGTTCCTGCGTCCGATCGTGCTGCATGAGTCGGGCACGAATGGCAGCAGGCCCAGTGCGCTGATACCGTTACCGGACCGGAATTTACTTGGCGGCGCACCGCGATGAGCCCCGCCCCTGCGAAACCGCTCGCGGCGCAACGCCAAACGGTCGAACAATTGTTGATCGCCCAGGGGGTGGTCAGCGAAGACCAGCTGCGCATCGCCTTGCTGGAGCAGACGAAATCGAATCAGCCGATCGGCAAGCTGCTGGTGGGATTGGGATTCGTCAGCGAAGCGACCTTGCGTGAAGCCCTCTCCGAGACGCTGGGCGAAAAGAGCATCGATCTCGCCCGCGCCATCATCGATCCCGCGGCGCTGAACCTGGTGCCGCAACAACTGGCCCAGCGCCACCGCCTGCTGCCGCTCGCTTACGACTCCGCCGATAGGCGCCTCACCGTCGCCATCGCAGACAGCAAGGATCTGATCGCCCTCGATCTGCTACGGGCCTTGACGCCGCAAGGACTCTCGGTCGAGACGCTGCTCGCGGGCGAATCGGAGATCGCCCGCGCCATCGATCAACACTACGGCCACGAGCTGT
>JAJXTQ010000343.1 GCA_021783685.1 Pseudomonadota bacterium
AGACGGTGAAGACGAAATCGAGCGGTGGCGTACCGGGCGCGGCGAACTCATCCCAGCTCTTGGAGCGCAGCGCTGCGGTGGGGTGGTTTTCCCGCTGCAGCAGATCCAGTGCCAGGGGGTGCACGGCACCCTTGGGAAAGCTGCCGGCGCTGTGCGCCCGGAATCGGCCTTCGCCCAGGCGATTCAGGATGGCTTCGGCCAGAATGCTGCGGGCCGAATTGCCGGTGCAGAGAAACAGGACGTCGTACGATCGATCGGACATGTCGGGATCTCCGGTCAAGCAGAGCGATGATGCAACACACGCCGCGCTAGCAGGCGCAGCGCAGGGTTTCCAAAAGCGGTGCGCAGATGGCGGTGTCGCCCTGGCAACAGTCGGCCAGCAGATAGGCCAGCAGGGCCTGCATGCCGGCGTGATCGGCCCGGTACCGGATGCTGCGGCCTTCCCGTGTGCCCTGGACCAGGCGCCCCTGCTCCAGGATGCGCAGATGGGCCGAGAGCGTGTTCTGCAGCACGTTCAGGCGCGCCGCGATCGCGCCGGCCGGCAGGCCGTCGGGGCTCTCCTGGATCAGCAGCCGGAAGATGCCGAGGCGCGTGCCGTGCGCCAGAGCGGTGAGGGCTTGCAGGGCATCGCTTTCGTTCATTTATCCATAGTTCCAGAACTTCGGATTTATTGCAAGCCGGCGTGACAGGCCCCCTGTTGCAGGCGACGCGGTCGTGGCCGCGTCACACCATGGCGTTTTGCCGGCCCCTGGGCTAAAACGGTCCTGTACCTTGGCGGGCTGCGCCACCAAGCCCTTGGTCCCTGATGAGGAGGAGACGTTTATGACCGATGCGACCGGTACCGTGATTCCGGCAGCGACCGAAGAAGAACAGCCCACCAGCCGCGCCATGGCGGTGACCCGCCGCCGCGTCCTTGCCGCCATGGGCGCGTTGGCGGCCGTGGGAGGCATGCCCTGGGTGGCAGGGGCGGAAGAGCCCAAGGGCCATGTGCATGGGATTGCTCGCGGCAAACCCGCCGCGACCTTCGGTGCCGCAGCGGCCGATTGCGTGACCGTCGGCAACACCTGTCTGGCGCACATTTTCCAGACCTTCAAGGCGGGTGACACGACGCTGGCACAATGCGGCGTTCTGGTTGAGAACACGATTGCGGTGTGCGCGGCGGCCGTCAAGCTCACGCTCAATGACTCGCCCCATGCCAGGGCGATGGCGGATGTCTGCATGAGGGAATGCGAGGATTGCGCCAAGGAATGCCGCAAGCACGCGGATCAGCATGCGATTTGCGAGGAGATGGCCAAGTCCTGCGAGGCAACGGCAGCCGCCGCGCGCCGGTTCGTCGGCTGAAAATCGACGTCGGCCTGGCCCGGGTGAATCCGGGGCAACAAAAAACCGGGCACTGCCCGGTTTTTCATTTCGTTGGATGGCTCCCCGGGACGGACTCGAACCGCCGACCCGGTGATTAACAGTCACCTGCTCTACCGACTGAGCTACCGGGGAACGACAAGCCGCAAATCCTAGCCGACGCCTCGGTGAGCGTCAAGGAAAAGCGCGCTTCCGGGCTCGCCGGCGGCTCGTGCGCGGATCCGCATGGGCCTGCGATCCCGCGCAGCGGCGTCCGGTGGCGATGAGCGCAGGCGTCAGGCGGCATGCCTCGCGGGCAACCCTCACGCCGTCGCGCTCAGGACGGGTTGTCGAGATAACGTTCGGCGTCGAGCGCAGCCATGCAGCCGGTGCCGGCGGAAGTGATCGCCTGGCGATACACGTGATCCATGACGTCGCCGGCAGCGAACACGCCGGGGATGGAGGTGGCCGTCGCGTTGCCCTCCAGGCCGCTCTTGACCTTGAGATAGCCGCCCTGCATCTCGAGCTGTCCCTCGAAGAGCTGGCTGTTGGGGGTGTGGCCGATGGCGATGAACACGCCGGCGACGGCGATGTCCCGGGTCTCGCCGGTGGTGGCGCGCGCCCGCAGGCCCGTGACACCGGATGCGTCGCCCAGCACCTCGTCGAGTTCGTGATTCCACAGCAGGCTGACCTTGCCTTCGCGCTCGCGCGCGAACAGTTTGTCCTGCAGGATCTTTTCGGCCCGGAAACGATCGCGGCGGTGGACGACCGTGACGTGGGCCGCGATGTTGGATAGGTAAAGCGCTTCCTCGACCGCCGTGTTGCCGCCGCCGATCACGGCGACGCGCTGGTTGCGGTAGAAGAACCCGTCACAGGTGGCGCAGGCCGAGACGCCCTTGCCCATGAAGGCCTCCTCGGAGGGCAGGCCAAGGTAACGGGCGCTGGCGCCGGTCGCGATGATCAGCGCATCACAGGTGTAGACGCCGCTGTCGCCTTCCAGCCGGAAGGGCCGCTGCCGGAGCTCGGCGGTGTGGATGTGATCGAACACGATCCGGGTGTCGAAGCGCTCGGCATGGGCTTTCAGTTCCTCCATGAGGCCGGGGCCCTGCAACCCTTCCGCGCCGCCGGGCCAGTTGTCGACCTCGGTGGTGGTGGTCAACTGGCCGCCCATCTGGATGCCCGTGATCAGCACGGGCTTGAGATTGGCGCGCGCGGCATAGATGGCGCCCGTGTAGCCGGCCGGACCGGAACCGAGGATCAGCAAACGCGCGTGGGTACTCTGGCCCATGGGAATTCCTCAAAGCCTGGAAGAAACGGGGGAAGGCCGAAGCCAGCCGCGAGCGCCGGCCTCGGCCACAGTCGACCTGCGCTTACAGTTCGCTGCTGTGGGAGGCCAGATAGCTGGCCACGCCCTCGGCGGTCGGCTTCATGCCGGGCTTGCCCTTGCGCCAGCCGGCCGGGCAGACCTCGCCGTGTTCTTCGGTGAACTGCAGCGCTTCGGCCAGACGCAGCATCTCGTCGACTTCGCGCCCCAGCGGCAGGTTGTTGACCACCTGATGCTGCACGACGCCGTTCTTGTCGATCAGGAAGGACGCGCGCAGTGCCACGCCGTCCGGATGCTCGACGCCATAGGCGCGCACGATCTCGTGGCGCACGTCCGCAACGATGGGGAACTGCACCGCGCCGATGCCGCCCTTGTCGACCGGCGTGTTGCGCCAGGCGTGGTGGGTGAACGGCGAGTCGATGGAGACGCCGATGACCTGCACGCCCAGTTCCTTGAACTTGGACACGCGGTGGTCGTGGGC
>JAJXTQ010000344.1 GCA_021783685.1 Pseudomonadota bacterium
GGGGTGTGAACCTGTTTCCGAACGAGATCGAGCATGCGATCAAGCTGCATCCGAAGGTGGCGGACGTGGCGGTGGTGCGGGCCCCGGACAAGGATCTGGGGGAGGTGCCGGCGGCGGTGATCCAGTTGAAGGAAGGCGAGTATGCCGATGCGGCGGAGATTCTGGCGCACTGCAAGGACGCGGGCCTGTACGGGTTCAAGCTGCCCAAGATCATCGACTTCGTCGACCAGTTGCCACGCAACCTTGCCGGCAAGCTGCCCAAGAAGGATCTGGAAGCCCGCTACTGGGAAGGCATCGCCAGGCACGGCTGAGGCTCGAGGCGAGTCCGGCGGATCTTCCCGCTGCGGCTCGCCGATCCTATGACAAGGCGGCCCGAGGGCCGCCTTTTTCATGGGCGATCTGCCCACCGGCATCAGGGAAGGGCGGGTCCAGGGGATACTGACGAGACCTGCGCAGGACGGGTCGTATTTGCATGACCCCCATGCGCGACCCGGACCAGAGCGTCTGCATGGACTTTTTTTAAGAAACGGTTAAGCTGCTCAGCCTATTTTTGCCGCCTCGCAGACCCGCCAAGGCGAATGATTTGACCTTCAAGACCTCGATTGCCGCGCCTCTGGCGCATGGGTTGTCGCGCTGGGGATGGCTGGCGGCATGGGCCATCTTCGTTGCCGTGGCCGTGTCCACGCGCGGCCTGTGGCCCATCGACGAGACCCGCTACGCGACTGTCGCGTGGGAAATGTGGCAACACGGCCAATGGCTCGTTCCACACCTCAATGGCGCGCCCTATCCGCACAAACCGCCCGTGTTGTTCTGGCTCATGCAGCTTGGGTGGGCCGTTTTTGGGGTCAACGATATTTGGCCCCGCTTGATCGCACCCTTGGCAGGGGTCGCCAGTGCGCTGCTCACCCGTCATCTGGCGCGCCGGCTCTGGCCCGCGGATACCCGGGTCGCGGATCTGACGCCCTGGCTGCTGCTGTTCGGGCTCTACTGGGCCGGGTTTCACAGCATGCTGATGTTCGATGCCCTGATGGCGCTGTGGACCACGCTCGCCCTGACGGGATTGTGGCAGGCGGTCGATCGGCCTCGCGCGGGCTTTGCCTGGGCCGGCATGGCGATGGGGCTCGGTTTGCTGACCAAGGGGCCGATCATCCTGCTGTTTGCGCTGCCCCCGGCGCTGCTGGCGCCGCTCTGGCATCCGGCCTGGCCCGGCTGGCGGATCTGGGGTGCGGGGCTGATCCGCGCGCTGGGCATCATGGCGCTGATCGCCCTGGTCTGGGCGCTTCCAGCCGCGCTGCTGGGCGGGAAAGGCTACGCGGCCGATCTCCTGTGGCGACAAAGCGCGGGCCGCGCGCTCGAGTCCTTCGCCCATCGGCGGCCGTGGTGGTGGTATCTGCCCATACTGCCGCTGATGTTGCTGCCCTGGTCCCTGTTTCCATCCGTCTACCAGGCGGGGTTCACGGCGCTGAGCCGGGCCACGGCGGATCGCGGGGTGCGCTTCTGTCTGGCGGTCGTACTGCCGGGTTTCGTCCTGTGTTCCATGATCAGCGGCAAGCAGCCGCATTATCTTCTGCCGCTTTTCCCCGCCTTGATGCTGCTTCTGGCGCGCGGCATGCCGCAGTCCGCGTTGCGTTTTTCGCTGCGGCCCGCAGCGCTCTTGCTGGCCGGCCTGGCGTTGCTGCTGGCGGCTGCGCCACTCTGGTTGCGGCTGCGCGGCGACGGCAGCTGGGTGAGCGCGTTATCGCCGCTGTGGGGATTGGGGCTGGTGCCGATCGTCTATCTCTTCTGGCGGATGCCCCCTGCAGGCTATGCCCGTCAGGTGCCGGTGCTGGGCGGCCTCATGGCGGCGCTGCTGATCTTCGGACACGGATCCATCGTTCGCGAAGCCCAGTCGCGGTTCGATCTGGTCGAGATCAGCCGCATGCTCGGGGCGCTCGAGCGGTCTGGCCACCCGCTCGCTTTCGTGGGGACTTACCGGGGTCAGTTCCAGTTCCTCGGGCGACTGGAACGGGTGCCGGTCTTGCTGAAGGATCATGAGGCCGCCCGCGCATGGGCCACGCAGCATCCGGGCGGTGTCATCGTCGATGAGGTCGACGCTGAACGCGACTGCGCCGCGCCGCCCAGCATCATCTGCCGACCCTATCGCGGGCACCGTCTGGTGGTGCGCGAGGCCGCGGTCGTTCGGGATGTCGCGCCGGGGCCGACACGGCCCGCCGAGGATGAGTCGTGAACGGCGTCACGCGGTTACAATGGGCCGCTTGGTCGTGCTAAATCCTGGGCATCATTGCGCCCCATCGCTGGAATACTCCGCCCATGCATGCTGATCCACTCGTTTCCGTCGTGATCCCGGTCAAGGATGAAGCGGCCAATGTCACGACGCTGGCGCGCGAAATCCGCGATGCCCTGAACGGCGTGGTTCCCTTCGAGGTGATATTCGTCGACGACGGCAGTACCGACGCCACGGTGGAGACCCTGGCGGGGTTGAAGACGGAGTTTGACGGCCGGTTGCGGATCCTGCGTCACCTGCGCAATGCCGGCCAGAGCGCGGCCATTACCAGCGGCGTGCGGGCTGCCCGGGGGCGCTGGATCGCAACCCTAGACGGCGATGGTCAGAACGATCCAGCCGATTTGCCGAACCTGCTCGCCCGGGTGGATCTGACGCGCGATCCGCCGGCGCGGGTCCTGATCCAGGGCGCGCGGCTGCGGCGCGAGGACGACTGGCTGCGGCGGGTTTCCTCGCGCGTGGCCAATGCCGTGCGTGGCGGCTTGTTGCAGGATCAGACGCCCGACAGCGGTTGCGGCATCAAGGTCCTGCCGAGAGATTTGTATCTCGATCTGCCTTATTTCGATCACATGCACCGCTTCATGCCGGCGCTCGCCTTGCGCGCCGGCGCCACGGTGCAATGCGTCGGCGTCCATCATCGCCCCCGCGGGGGCGGGCAATCCAAATACGGCCTCAACAACCGGCTCTGGGCCGGCATCGTCGACCTGCTCGGCGTGATGTGGTTGCGGCGGCGTGCGCGCCTGGACTTCCAGGCAAGGGAAGAACCATGAACTGGACCGAAACCATCTGGCTGGGGGTCGGCTTTGCCGGCCAGGCCCTGTTTTCCATGCGCTTTCTGGTGCAGTGGATCTACAGCG
>JAJXTQ010000345.1 GCA_021783685.1 Pseudomonadota bacterium
CGAAGATATTGTTGCCCTGGGCGTCCTTGCGGTTGACCCACCAGGTGAAATTGATCAGCAGCTTCTGGAAGATCCGCTCGAGGAAGGCGCGGTCCTTGCGTCCGTACATTTTCTGTTCGATCTGGTAGACGCGGACCGCCGCCCACGCATGCACCGGCGGATTGACATCGCCGAATGCCCATTCGTAGGCGGGAATCTGGCCGTTGGGGTGCATGTACCACTCGCGCGTGAGCAGCAGCAGCTGATTCTTGGCGAATTCCGGATCGATCATGGCGAACGCGACGGCGTGGAACGCCATGTCCCAGGCGGCGAACCACGGATACTCCCACTTGTCCGGCATCGACAGCACATCGCCCGTGGCGAGATGCCACCATTCGTGATTGCGCCCGCGCTTGCGTTCCTCGGGAGGCGGCGGAGACGCCGGATCGCCCTCGAGCCAGCGGTGCACCAGGAAGTGGTAGTACTGCTTGCTCCAGAGCATGCCGGCAAACGCCTGGCGCTGGACGCGGCGCATGTCGTCGGGCAGCGCAAACGGCGTTACGCGCCGGTAGAACGCGTCCGCCTCCTCCTTACGCAACTGGAACACAGCGTCGAATTCGCCCCCGGGCGGCGCCGCGGTTGCACCCGCGTTGCTCAGGCGAAGCCGGATCGTCGCGGTCTCGCCCGCGCCGACGACCCGGATATAGTGTGGAGCCGCCTTGGTGCCGACGCCTTCGGCATTCACCGCTTCGTGCCGGCCGTTGACGACGCTTTCATTGAACGCGTCCTTGACGAAGGGCGACGCGTTGGCAACGCCGAACAGGCGCTCCATGTTCGACTCGTTCTCGGTGAACAGAACCTCGTCCGCCGGCTCGCACACCAGCCAGTGCGGCGCCAACTCGCGATGCGTGGCCTTGAGGACCGCGCCGTCGCCGTCGCGGCGTTCAAGCTCGATGCGGGGTTTCGGCCGGTCGGGATGCCACGACCAGTCGTTCCTGAACCACAGGGTCGGCAACAAATGCAGGATTGCCGCCTCCGGGCCGCGGTTGACTGCACTGATCTTAATGAGGATGTCCTCGGGCGCGGCCTTCGCGTACTCGACCAGGACGTCGAAATAACGATCGTCGTCGAAGATCCCGGTATCGAGCAATTCGTACTCGGGCTCGGTCCGGTTGCGCCGCCGGTTCTCGGCCACGAGATCGGCATAGGGGTAAGCCCGCTGCGGATACTTGTACAGCAACTTCATGTAGGCGTGGCTCGGAACGTTGTCGAGGTAGAAGTAGTACTCCTTGACGTCCTCGCCGTGATTGCCTTCGTTGCCGGTCAGGCCGAACATGCGCTCCTTCAGGATCGGATCGGCGCCGTTCCACAGCGCCAGTGCAAAGCACAGACGCTGGTGCTCGTCCGATATGCCGGCGATGCCGTCCTCGCCCCAGCGATAGGCGCGCGAGCGCGCCTGCTCGTGGGGCAGGAATTCCCAGGCGGTGCCGTTCGCGCTGTAGTCCTCGCGCACCGTGCCCCATTGCCGCTCGCTCACATACGGGCCCCAGCGGCGCCACGGCTCCGTTCCCGCCCGGGCCGCGTCCAGCCGGTTTTCCTCTGCAGTCATCAATGGTCCTTCCGCCGGTCATCTGCGCCGGCGCAATCCCGCGCGCCGCGAAACGGGTGCAAGCGGCGCTTTCGCCGGAACTATCCCGGTGGGGCCGCTGTCAACCAATATATACTGATAGACTATTATCACGCCAATCGCCTGCGTCGCCGACCGTTCGACATCCGTGCGCGGTCAGGGTTCCAGGCAGCGATTGCCGTCCTGCATGAATTCAGCCGGGGCCTCGAGAGACGACGCGATGAAAGCGACACAGAAACTCTACGATCTGGGCCAGAGCCTTTGGCTCGATAACATCACCAGGGACCTCCTCGCCGACGGCACGCTCAAGCGTTATATCGACGAATTGTCCGTGACCGGGCTCACCTCCAATCCGACTATCTTCGATCACGCGATCAAGAACAGCGGCGCCTACGACGCGGCGATCCGCGCCAAGCTCAAGGAAGGGAAATCGGGCGAAAAGCTCTTTTTCGAATTGGCGCTCGACGACATTACCCGTGCCGCCGATTTGTTCCGGTCAATCAACGAGCGCTCGGGCGGCGTCGACGGCTGGGTGTCGATGGAGGTCTCGCCCTTGCTCGCGCACAACAGCAAGACAACGCTTGCGGCAGCCCGGGACCTGCACGCACGCGCCGGTCGGCGCAACCTGTTCATCAAGATTCCCGGCACGCGCGAAGGACTTCCCGCAATCGAGGAAGCCGTCTTCTGCGGCGTTCCGGTCAACGTCACGCTGCTGTTCTCGCGCGAACATTACCTCGCGGCGGCCGATGCCTATCTGCGCGGCATCGAGCGGCGCATCGGCGCGGGGCTGTCCCCCGACGTGGCCTCGGTGGCATCGCTGTTCGTCAGCCGCTGGGATGTCGCGGTCGCGGGCAAGGTGCCCGACGCGCTTGCCAACCGGCTCGGTATCGCCATCGCCCGCAGCACCTACCAGGCGTATTGCGAGCTGCTCGCCACGCCGCGGTATAAGCGCGTTTTCAACGCCGGCGCCCGGGCGCAGCGCCTGCTGCTCGCGAGCACGGGAACCAAGGATCCGAAGGTCTCCGACGTCCTCTACATCGAGGCCCTGGCTGCCCCGCTCACCGTCAACACCATGCCGGAGGCCGCGCTGAAGGCGTTCGCGGATCACGGCAAGGTCGGCGCGGCAATGGGCGCGGACGGCGGCGATTGCGCAGCGGTGCTGGCCGAGTTTGCCCGGGCCGGCATCCGCATCGACGAACTGGCGACCAGGCTCCAGGACGAAGGCGCGGCCTCATTCGTCAATTCCTGGAACGATCTCATGGGTGTGATCGCAACGAAGAGCGCCGTTCTCGGAAAAACGGCTTAGCGAGGCATGCACGGTCGCATGCCCGCTATTTGCGCAGCGATCGGTCCGCGCGATCCTGCCTGCAAGGAGCGAACAATGAAGGTATTGGCAGTCGATGTCGGCGGTACCCACGTGAAAATCCTGGCTACCGGGCAAAAGGAAGCGCGGGAGATCCCCTCCGGTCCGGCCATGACCGCCAGGCAAATGGTCGTGGCGGTCAAGAAGCTCGCCGGAGACTGGAAAT
>JAJXTQ010000346.1 GCA_021783685.1 Pseudomonadota bacterium
CGAGGAAGACGGATTCGTAACGAAGCTTCTCGCCGTTCGTGAGGTTGTGGAGCCGGAACAGCAGCTTCTGCGAGCCGTGCGCGGATTCCGGCGGCGCGCTCACCCAGACCCGCAGCTCCAGGATGCTGTCGGCGGCGGCGTGCAGGTGCATCACGCCGGCGGGCCTCGCGGTGAGGCCCTTCGGTCCGTCCAGCGTCAGCACGTAGTCGGCCGGCCGGCCCATCTTGTTGGAGATGTCGACCATGTAGCCGTTGCGGATGTCGCCGTTGGTCAGGCGCACGAACAGCGGCATGCGGTCATGCGCCACCGAGATCGCGGTGTGCGTGCGCATGGCGAGCGCCACGCCCATCGCCGAGATCGCCACCAGCAGCACGCCGAGGTAGACGAAGGTGCGCGCCCGCCACAGGTGCAGCTTCTCCTGCCGCCCGGCCTTGCGCGCGTTCTGCCGCGCCAGCGTGTCCCAGGTGATCAGCCCCTTCGCCCGCCCGAGCTTGCCCATGACCTCGTTGCAGGCGTCGGCGCAGAGGCCGCAGTTGATGCATTCGAGCTGTATGCCGTCGCGGATGTCGATGCCGGTCGGGCAGGCGTGCACGCAGGCCATGCAGTCCACGCAGTCGCCGAGGCTGGCGCCGGCCGCGGCGTCGAGCTTGAGGTGGTGCCCGCGCGGCTCGCCCCGCCAGGCCTGGTACGTCACCGTAATGGTCTGCTCGTCGAGCATCGCCGCCTGGAAGCGCGGCCACGGGCACATGTAGGTGCAGACCTGCTCGCGCGCCCAGCCGGCCAGCACATAGGTCGTGGACGTGAACAGGAAGGTGTAGATGTAGATCGGCGCCGGCGCGGCACCGCTCCAGAACTGGACCACGGTGGTCGGCGCGTCGGCGAAGTACATGATCCACGCGCCGCCGGTCCAGAACGAGATGCCGAGCCAGATCGCGTGCTTCGAGAGCTTGCGCCAGGCCTTGTCGAGCCCCTGCCGGTTCAGCGCGAAGGCGCGCTGGTCGCGGCGCATGCGCTCGTTGCGGTCGCCCTCGATCCAGCGCTCGACCGCCATGAAGACGTCGGTCCACACCGTCTGCGGGCAGGTGTAGCCGCACCACAGGCGGCCGAAGAGGCTGGTGACCAGGAACAGCGTCACCGCGCCGAGCACGAGCAGCCCGGCGAGGTAGAACACGTCCTGCGGCCAGAACTCGAGGTTGAAGAAGAAGAAGCGCTCGGTGGCGATGTCGAGCAGCACCGCCTGGCTCGGCCGCCCCGGCCCGCGGTCCCAGCGCAGCCACGGCGTGATGTAGTAGACGCCGAGGCAGACGGCGAGGATCGCCCATTTGACCCGCCGGTCCAGGCCCCGGACCGCGCGCGGGTAGACCCGCACCCGGTTGGCATAGAGGGAACTGGTCTGCGGCGGCGGCTGGTCCGCCTTGGGGACGCGCCGCTTGGTCTCGATCACACCCATGGTCGGGTCCTTATTCGCCACCACCCAGCGAGTGGACGTAGATCGCGAGGCTGTTGATTGTTCCGGCGTCGAGGCGCGTGTGCCATGCCGGCATCACGCCGCCGCGCGGGGTGTTGATCTGGTACTCGATGGCCGCGAGCGTGTCACCGTAGAGGTGCACGCGGCTGGCCAGCGGCGGCGCGCCCACCGACTGGTTGCCCTGCCCCTTGGGGCCGTGGCAGGCGGCGCAGTTGTCCTCGAAAAGCTTGTAGCCGGCCGCGGTGGTCGGGCCCGGCTTCTCGATGCCGAACAGGGTGGCGACGTAGTGCGCGACCGTCGTGACCTGCGCCGGCTTGAGGATGCCGTCATGGCCGAAGGCCGGCATCTGGCTCTGGTGCGCCTTGGGGTCGCCGCTGCGGATGCCGTACTCGATGATGCGCTGGATGTCCGGCAGCGTGCCGCCCCAGAGCCAGAAATTGGTGTCGAGCGGCGGATAGCCCTCGCGCCCCACGCCAGCCGGGCCGTGGCAGGGCTGGCAGTTCTCGGCGAAGGCGATGCGCCCGGCCTCCAGCGCCACTTCCTTGAGCTTGGGGTCCGCCGCCACCTGCATGATCGGCAGCTCGCCGATGCGCTTCATGAAGGCGGCGTGGCGGGCGTTCATCTGGGCGACGGATTTCGCCACCGCCTGGCTCGAGCTCCAGCCGAGGATGCCCTTCCAGTAGGTCGTGCCGAGCGGGATCGAGGGATAGAGCACCGCATAGACCGCCGCGAACGCGATGCAGACCAGCCAGACATTGACCCACCACCGCGGCAGCGGCGTGTCCAGCTCCCTGATGCCGTCCCACTCGTGCCCGGTGGTTTCCTTGCCGGTGTACTCGTCCTTTTCAATCTTCGTCGGCACCGGCGTCTCCTAGGTCTTGTCGTGGAACGGGATCTGGGCGTTGCGCTCGATCGAATCGCGCCGCCCGGGCCAGTAGGTCGCCAGCAGGATGGCGATGAACACGACCATGCCGAACAGCAGCAGGACGGTGTCGATCCAGACGAAGGCGTTCATCACTTCCCTCCCTGCGCCTGGAGCGCGCGTTCGACGGCGGGATTGGCGAAGTTCACCATCCGCCCGAGGATCTGCAGGTAGGCGACCACCGCGTCGAGCTGTGTGATCTCGCCGCCCTTGGCGTTCACGATCTCCGCCTTCGGGTAGCGGCTGAGCAGCCCCGTGTGGTCCGCGTTCGGGAACGCCTGCGCCTGGAGATCGGCCATCGCGTTCTGCAGGTCTGCCTGCGTGTACGGCACGCCGAGGTCGATGTTCGTCTTCATCGCCGCGATCAGCTCCTCGGTGTGGAGCTTGTGCTGCGCGAGAAAGGCGAAGTCCGGCATGATCGACTCCGGCACCACCGAGCGCGGCGCGATGAGATGCTGGTACATCCAGGCGTTCGAGTACTTGCCGCCGACGCGCGCGAGATCCGGGCCGATGCGCTTGGAGCCCCACTGGAACGGATGGTCGTACATGCTCTCCGCCGCGATCGACGGGTGGCCGTAGCGCGCCACCTCGTCGCGCAGGTTGCGGATCTGCTGGCTGTGGCAGAGGTAGCAGCCCTCGCGCAGGTAGATCTGCCGGCCGAGCAGCTCGAGCGGCGAATAGGGCCGGATGCCCGGCACCTTCACCACCGTCGTCTGGATGGTGAACAGCGGCACGACCTCGACC
>JAJXTQ010000347.1:0-1994 GCA_021783685.1 Pseudomonadota bacterium
GGACGGGCGAAGGGCGCCGCGACCCACCGATCGGCCACGGCGGCCAATTCACCGTCCACCCACAACAAGGGCAGGCGATCACGCAGCCAGGACGCCATCCCGGCCGCCCGGCACAATTCGCCGAGCGCCGTGTGATGGCGGCGCCCCGGCAGTTGCAGGCGTTCCCCACCCTGCCGGAACCCCACTTCCAGCCGCCGGCCCCGGAGCCTTGCGGCGTCGATCGTGCCTTCACCAGCTTCCAGCGACAGCACTCCCAGTTCGGCAGGCAGTTCCAAGGGCTGGGCCGGATCCGGCCAGGGCACGCGCATCCGGGAAATCTCGCCCAGCGGCGCCATGACGTGCGCCCGGTCGCGGTGACGCCGGATCTCCACGCCGGGGTAACGCAGCGCGACCTGCCGATCCGGTGCAGCGCAGGCCAGTTGATCGGCGATGGTGGCGAGCATGCGGGCACTGGGCAGCGGCCAGCGGCCCGCCTTCAGCCAATGGCGCAGCAGCAGCTCGCGCTCGGGCGCCGCCCGCAGCCGCCAGGGCGCCAGCATCAGCGCGCCGTCGACGATCATGCCCGCCCGGGCCGTTCCGTCAGCCCAGGACTGCAACTGGGCGTCGGCCATGGCGCACTGGCGGGCGCTGCGCGCCACCGTATGGACCGCCTGCGGCCAGCGTGCACGCAGCGCCGGCAATACGCTGTGGCGCAGGTAGTTGCGGTCCAGCCCCTGGTCGCCGTTGCTGGGATCCTCCAGCCACGCGAGTCCGCGCGCGCGCGCGTAGGCCGCCAGTTGCTCGCGGGTCGCCCCGAGCAGCGGCC
This sequence comes from Pseudomonadota bacterium, assembly GCA_021783685.1. Next base: position 806 of record JAJXTQ010000347.1, read on the forward strand.
GGGCGAGGAAGCCGGGACCGAAGCGCCGCCAGGGCGCGATGGCCGAGAGGCCGGCCGGCCCCGCGCCGCGCAAGGCCTGGAGCAGAAACGTCTCGAGCTGATCGTCGGCATGGTGGGCGGTGAGCAGCAACTCGCCAGGGCCCAGCTGCGCCGCCAGCGCCGCATAGCGGGCCTCCCGCGCCCACGCCTCGAGGCTGGCCCCGGGTGGCGGCGTGTCCTCGATGCGCACCACCGTGCAGGCGACGGATCGTCGTGCGCACCATGCCCGGCAGTGATCCGCCCATTCGGCGCTGCGGGCCTGCAGGCCATGATCGACATGGATGGCGTGAAAGGGCGGCAGATCGGTTCGCAAGGACTGCATGAGATCGAGCAGCACCGTCGAGTCCAGACCGCCGCTGAAGGCGATCCAGCAGCGCGGGACGGAGGGCCACGCTCGCCGGGCTGCGCCGAAGATCGCTTCGACCCCTGCGGCGGTCACGGCGCCTCAGTTTTCCTTGTATGGCCCGTAGCCCATCAGCCGGTCCTGCCGACGCCGGATGAGCGCGTCCGCGCCCAGGGTCTGCAGTTCATCGAGGCTGTGGAGGAAAAACGCTTTCAGGCGCTGGGCCATGAGGGCGGGGTCACGATGGGCGCCGCCGAGCGGTTCCTCGATGACCGTGTCGATCAAGCCGAGTTCGAGCACCCGGTCGGACGTGATCCCCATGGCCGCGGCGGCTTCCTCCGCCCGCGCCGCATCCTTCCACAGGATGGACGCACAGCCTTCCGGGGAAATCACCGAATAGATGGCGTACTGCAGCATGGCGACCCGATCGCCCACGCCGATGGCCAGCGCCCCGCCGGACCCGCCTTCACCGATCACGACGCCGACGATGGGCGTCCCGAGACGCGCCATGATGAACAGATTGCGCGCGATGGCCTCGCTCTGCCCGCGCTCCTCGGCGTCGATCCCGGGGTAGGCGCCCGGGGTATCGATCAGCGTCAACACCGGCAGACCGAAGCGCTCGGCGAGCTGCATCAGGCGCTGCGCCTTGCGATAGCCCTCGGGGCGCGGCATGCCGAAGTTGCGACGGATCTTTTCCTTGGTGTCGCGGCCTTTTTCCTGCCCGATCACCACGACCGGGCGCCCCTCGAGCCGGGCCACGCCCCCGACGATGGCCGGATCGTCGGCGAAGGCACGATCACCATGGAG
>JAJXTQ010000347.1:2004-3133 GCA_021783685.1 Pseudomonadota bacterium
GTCGGTGAAGATGGCCTGAAGGTAATCGAGCGTGTGCGGACGGCGGGCGTGACGGGCCAGCTGCGAAATCTGCCACGGGGTGAGCTTGGCGAAAATGGACGCTGTCAGCGCCTGTTGCTTGCCTTCCAGTCGCTGGATTTCTTCGCTGATGTTGACCGCCGAGTCATTGCCGACATGGCGCAGTTCTTCGATTTTCGCCTCGAGTTCGGCGATGGGTTTTTCGAATTCGAGAAAAATCGACTGCATGGCGGCTCGTGGTTCTTGTTCGGCGAAGGGCCACATTGCATCAGAAAAACCCGCCACTGTCCAAGCCAGGCGCGGGGTGACGGCAACTCTCGTCAACCCGGGGTTCCCGAAGGATTCAGGATCTGCCTTGGCAGACCGATGACCTGATCGATGACCCAGAAAAAGAGATCGGACGAAAAGGAGCGCCTTACCATGAAACCCTCATTTCCATTCGCCCTGCTGTTCCCCCTCATCGCTCTGGCGCCCTGCACGGCGGGCGCATCGTGGGCCGAAATGTCCGAGGCCGACCTGCGTGCCGTTCACGGCCAGGGCTTCGTGGAAGACCCCAGTCTGTTCCCCCAGGAATATCGAGCCACTTTGGGCCGGATGTGGACCAGCCTGACCACTGTTCAAGGCAACAGCGCCGCCCTGCATTACGCCGGCTCGGGAACGGTGCTCATCGGTTATGCATTCGGTGCGCCAGCCTTGGCCGCAGCAGCGGCCGTCATCGACAACCCTCCGCCCCCCGGGCCGCTCTGGGTCATCGCAACCGTTCCCCTGACCGCTCCGCCCATCCTGGCGGGGGGCGCTCTCATGCTCGCCGGCGGCTACGTCCTGCAGTTCAATGGGAGATAGGATTCGGCGCCCCGGACCGTCCAGATTTGCCTGATCGGGTTTCTTTCGGCACCGGTGGCAACCTCATGGCCCGTCCTTTCATCCGGCACGATCAGAAGGCGCCACCCATGAGATGTCCATAAACCAGCCGCACCGTAGTCCACAACAGTCCTGATGCCACGGACGGCGCAAGCCGGGATGACCGAATCGACCGACGTCGAGCTGCGAGCGGTTGATGGGCAGATCCGCCCGACCCTGCCCTTCAGCACTGCGGCGCGTGTTGCTTGAC
>JAJXTQ010000348.1 GCA_021783685.1 Pseudomonadota bacterium
CGGTAAAGACTAGCAGCGCAACCACCCGCGGTTTGGTCAGGTCGAGATAGGCGCGCCAGCGCGGTGCGGCCCGCAGCGTCGCAGTCGAGTCAGACGACATGGCTTCGCCTCGTCTGGGGCGCACCCGCCATCAGATGAAGGACGCCGACCAGAGTGAGCAACAGCAAGGCCGCCCCTGCGTTATGGGCCGCCGCGACCGGCAAGGGCAGATGGCCCATGACCGTGGCGATACCCAGGCTGACCTGCAACAGCAAGGCCCCGAGCAGCGCCGCGCCGGCGCGGCGCAAGACGGGTCGCGGCGGAACCAGGATCAGCGCCAACGCGAAACTCCCGATCGTCAGGAAGGTGATCGCGGCGCCGAGCCGATGGGCGAGGTGGATGGCCACGCGCCCGTAGTTGTCGAGCACGCCCCCTTCGTAGTCGATGCCGATGCCGCGCCACAGGATGAAGCCCTCGTCGAAATCCGCCTCCGGCCACCACTGGCCATGGCAGGTCGGAAAATCCGGGCAGGCCAGCGCCGCATAGTTGCTGCTGGTCCAGCCGCCCAGGGCGATCTGGGTGACCAGAACGGCCAGCGCGCCCAACGCCAGCCAGCGCCAGCGACCGGCGATCGCCGCACCGGGACCGATGCCCAGTGCGCCGCTCCGCAGGGTGATCCAGGCCAGCAGCCCCAGCGTCGACAGTCCGCCGAGCAGATGCCCCATGACGATCAGCGGCTTGAGCAGCCAGGTGACCGTCAGCATGCCCAGCATCGACTGAAAGAGAATCAGGGCCAGCAGCACCATCGGCAACAGCACGAGCTGGCCGGGAATCCGGCGCCGCTGCCAGGCTAGGATCGCCAGCGCGAGTACCAGCAGGCCCAGTGTGCCGGCGACATAGCGGTGCGCCATCTCCTTCCATGCCTTGGCCGGCTCGATCTGACGTTCCGGATAGGCCTCGCGGGCGGCGCTGAGGTTCGCGGCCTGATCCGGCACCTTCCAATGCCCGTAGCAGCCCGGCCAGTCCGGACAGCCGAGCCCTGCATCCGACAGTCGGACGTAGGCACCGAGCACGACCAGCCCGAAGGTAAGGACGGTGGCAAACGCCGCCAGCCGGAAGAACCACGAGTCTCGCATCGCTTTATCCCACATGAGACAGGCGCAGCAGGCGCCTGAGATCGGTCAGGACGTCCTTCGGATCCTGATCTGCACCATAGCGCAACACCAGATTGCCCAAAGGATCGACGAGGTACAGATTGTCGCCCGACCACGCCTCTGCGGCATGCGCGCGCTGGATCTGCTCCGCGACCGACGGCGAACCCAGCACGGCAACGATCAAGTCCGGATGCAACTCGCGCAAGGCTTGCAGCGAAGCCGGATCGGCCGGCGGCGACCCGAGCAGGTAAAGCCGCTGCACGCGCTCGGTCTCCTTGCCCAGGGCCGTGCGCACCTGCCGGATCTGGTAGAGGAAATTCCGGCAACCCTCATTGCACGCCGGCGCTCCGAGATACACCAGCGACCAACGACCTCGGAGGACCTCGGGCGCCAGCGGATGGCCGTCGAGATCCGTGAGCCGGACCTCCTCGAGCGTCTGGATCGGCATCAGCAGTTCGCCGTGATTGGCACGCTGTTGCGGCAAAGGCCATCGATCGGCATGCCGGTACCACAGCGAAGCCGCCAGCAGCGGCCCGAAAAACAGCGACGCCAGCACCAGCAGCAACAGCCGGCCGCGCCATTGCGGACGCCCGACGGGTTTCACGTTTGTCATCGCGATGTCGATCTCCGATGGCGGCGCCGGAAGGCAATCGTGGCGATGACCCAGGTCACCGCCAGTCCCGCCCATTGCACGGCATATCCGTAGTGGCGCTCCGGGCCCAGCGCCACTGGCTGCCATTGCCGCTGGAAGCCGTCCGGAGCGTGCCGGTCGAGCAGCAGCAACAGCGGGTAAACGGGCGACGCCAATGCCGCCTCGAGATCGCCGGGGTCGGGATAGACCACGCTGCGTGGCCAGGCCGTTGCGGGAGGCGCAGGCAAGCGCCAACCGGATCGTGGAAACCGCACCAGCAGCCCGCATGCGGTGCGCTCCGCCCCATCCACCTCGATCGCCTCCATCGGTGCGCGCCGGGCATCCTGGGCCACCCACCCGCGGTCCACGACCACCGGCGGACCCGCCTGCCGGATCAGCGGTGTCCAGACATGCAAACCGGCCCGGCCCTCCTGAACCTGCCCTTCGAGCAGGAACTGGCGCCCGCCGTCATACCGGCCCGTCACGCAGGTCCTGACGAACACGACGGCGTTCCCGGCCTGCAGCAGCGCCGTGTCCGCGTCGGGCGCGGGCTGACCGGGATTCGCCTGCGCCTGCGCGAATGCAGCGAACATTTGCGTCTTTTCTGCGGCGCGGCGCAGCTGCCACAGCGACAGGCCAATCAAGAGTGCGAGCACCGCGCTCCACCCCGCCAACCGCAGGACCGGTGCCAGCCGCTGCCACAGTGCCCCGGCCATTCGCCTCACCGGGGACAAGCGCCTACGGGCGACTTACAATGATTCCCACCGTCTCTCACCGACGGGCACCCGCCGCGGCCCTGCCGCTCCCGACCATCAACCGGGCCCCTTCCTCGCCATGCTCATCAAGCTGCTCATCATCCTGGCGTTTCTGGCCATCGTGTACAGCCTCGCCTCCGGGCTGTACTTCCTGCTCAACGACAAGCCGGGCGCCAGCCGCACCGCGCGGGCACTGAGCTGGCGCATCGGCCTGTCGATCATGCTGTTCGTGCTGATCATGCTCGGCATTGCGAGCGGCGTCATCCAGCCGCACGGCCTGCTGCCGGTCCGCTGAGACGACTCAACGGACCGTGCCCGGGACGCGTCCCGCCGAGGTCAAAGGATGTAGACGAAAATGAAAAGCCCCAGCCAGACGACATCGACGAAGTGCCAGTACCAGGCCGTGGCCTCGAAAGCGAAGTGACGTTCCGGCCGGAAATGGCCCTTGAGCGAACGAAACAGCATCACCGTGAGCATGATGGTTCCCAGGGTCACATGGGCCCCGTGAAACCCCGTCAGCATGTAGAAGGTGGAACCGTAGATGCCGGACCCCAGCGTCAGGTTCAGGTGCTGGTAGGCGTGCACGTATTCTTCGACCTGGAAAACCAGGAAG
>JAJXTQ010000349.1 GCA_021783685.1 Pseudomonadota bacterium
TCGGCGCGATGCTCGCCGACAAGTGGCAATTCCCGCCCGCCCTGGTCGATTCCAGCCGCAGCCATCACTCGCCCGACGCCCCCGCCACGGCCATGAACGACTGCCTGCGCATGGCCGACCTGATCAGCAGGCAGCTCGGCAACGGCGACATGGAGCATCCCTACCGCGAGGGCGAGACGCCGATCAATCCCGAGCGCTTCGGCGCCGACCTGGATCGGGTGGTCGCCGCGCTGGGCGACCGCGACAAGATGATCGCCGAAGCCGAGTCCTTCACCCAGGCGGGGATGTCCAAATGAAGGTGCGCTTCTGGGGCGTGCGCGGCTCGATTCCCTCGCCGGGTCCGAAAACCATCCGCTACGGCGGCAACACCACCTGCATCGAGGTCAGGAGCGACGCGGGCGAGCTGATCATCCTCGACGGCGGCACCGGCATCTTCGCCCTGGCGCAATCGCTGCTGAAGGAATTGCCGATTTCCGCCACCGTGTTCATCACCCATACCCACTGGGACCACATCCACGGCCTGCCCTTCTTCACGCCGCTCTACATACCGGGCAATTCCCTGCGCCTGTGCGGCGCCCACGACGTCGTCACCGGCACCGGCATCGAACAGGTGATGAGCGTGCAACTGCAATACAGCTACTTTCCGGTGCGCGAGGCGGAGATGCACGCCAAGATCGAATACCAGACCCTGCGCGTCGGCGCGACGGTGGCGGTCGGCGATGCGCAGGTGACCAACACCATACTCAACCACCCGGTGATCAATCTGGGCTACCGCATCGACTGCAACGGCAAGTCGGTGTTCTTCACCGGCGACCACGAGCCCTACTTCAACATCTACGAACCCGGCGACGAGGATCATGCGGAATACCAGACGCTGATCGAGGACAAGCAGCGCACGGTCGACGCAGCGGTGGCCGGCTGCGACGTCCTGATCGCCGATTGTTCATTCACCACGGCCGAGTATCCCGCCAAGCGCGGCTGGGGCCACGGCACCTTTGCCGCCTCGATCGAACTGGCCCGCCGTTGCGGCGTCAAGCAACTGGTGTGCACCCACCACGAGCCGACCCGCAGCGACGACGAGCTCGAGCACATCTTCGCCGAAGCCCTCAGTGAGTGCCGTCTCGGCTCCGCCGACCCTTCGGTGATCCTCGCCCGCGAAGGCCTGGAAATCGTCATTTAGCGACGCCCAGCCCGCTGATGGGCACGCTTGCACCGGCAATTCCATTGTCATATCATGGCGCATCCCAATCGCAAAACGGACTCGTCAGCCATGGTCGTTCTGGGTGCCCTGATCCTCCTCTTCAGCGCCATGGGCTTCCTCTGGTGCGGATTTCAGATCCGTTACCGCCGCCGCTTCGAGTTGATCGACCGCTTCGATGCCCGTCGTCTCAGGGATCCGGACGCCTGGGCCAGACATTGCGGCCTGCTGCAGATGCTGCTCGGGACGGCGCTGCTCGCAACCGCGCTGAGCTGCCTGCTCTGGCCGGGATTGTCCCGGGAACTGGCGCTCGCCTTCATCGTCGCAGCCCTGGCCGTCTGGGGGCCGCTGGTCACCACCCTGCGCTGCTTCGAGGACGGCTGAGTCTCACTGGTGGCCAGCTTGACCGACGGTGCCGAGGCGGCGACCGTCTGCCTTCGGCGGCGGGGAGGCTCATTCTAACCGAGCCATTGCGATGAACGGCGGCCGCCGAAATGCTGCATAATCGCACCCCATGATTCTGTCCCGCACCAGCCAGTACGCCATCCAGGCCCTGATCTACATCGCCGCCCAGCCGCCCGGCGCCCACGTCCTGAGCCGGACGATCGCCCAGTATCTGGACGTGCCGCCGGCTTACCTGGCTAAGGTCATGCAGACGCTCGAACGGGGAACGCTGCTCAATTCATTCCGCGGCCGCCAGGGGGGATTCTGCCTGCGCGAAGGCTGCGAAAAGACCGACCTGATGCAGATCCTCGCCCTCATCGAGGGACCCGGCCTGACCGAGAATTGCGTCCTGGGACTCAAGGTCTGCTCGGACGAGACCGCCTGCCCGATGCACGCCCAATGGATGCCGATCAAGGCCAGCATCGTCGATCTGCTGCAGAAGCAGACCCTGGAAAAACTTGCCCTGGCGGTGCAGAGCGGCAAATACCGGCTCACCGATCTGCCCGACGCGCTGCTCTCGGCGCTGCCGGCCGGCCAGCAGCAACTGGACATCCGGCCATGAAGGCGGCCGTCCAGACGCTCAACCGGCCAGCGAGCCAGGGGACTTGCGAGCCGATCGCCTGCACGCACTGCGGCGTCTATCAGCTCTGCCTGCCGCTGGGACTGGACGGGACCGACATGGCGCGACTCGACAGCGTCGTCCGGCGCAAGGAAGTCTATAAACGCGGCGCGGTGCTGTTCGGTCCAGGAGAGCGATTCGACTACGTCTATGCGATCCGCAGCGGCTCGGTCAAGACTTCGGTCAGCAGCGACGACGGCCGGGTGCAGATCACCGGCTTTCACATCGCCGGCGAGCTGCTCGGCCTCTCCGCACTCGCCTCCGGCCACTACAGTTGCGAAGCCCGTGCCCTGGAAACCGTCTCCGTCTGCAAGGTCGAGGCCGAGCGCCTGGGCGAAATCGCCCGGAAAATCCCCGCGGTCCAGTACCAGATGCTGAGAATCATGAGCGGCCAGATCATGCGGGACGAGCAGTTGATGCTCCTGCTCGGGACGCGGCGGGCCGAGGAAAAGCTGGCCGCCTATCTGCTCGGCCTCTCCCAGCGCTTCGCCAGCCGGAACTATTCGTCGACCCAGTTCCGTCTGAGCATGTCGCGCAAGGACATCGGCAACTATCTCGGGATCGCGGAGGAGACCGTCTGCCGCATTCTGACCCGCTTCCACGAAGACGGATTGATCACCGCCGAGCGCAGGATGGTCCGCCTGAACGACATCAGACGGCTCCAGGCCCTCGCGCGCAACGACGCCGCGGCATAATTCCGCTCCCACGACGCATAAGTTGACGCCCGTCAGGGTTTCGTTCGATAGTGCGTAATAACATAATAAAGATACGTAGGTCCTGATAGTGTCCGTCCACGAACGGGACGCAGGTTTGCGGCGGTGAAGATTGATTCTTTACAAACGGGGAGGCAATAACCTCATGCAAGCGAC
>JAJXTQ010000350.1 GCA_021783685.1 Pseudomonadota bacterium
GGCTGGGCGGCGATCGTTCGTTCCAGACTCTGCGCAACGGCCAGGCCTATTCGGTGATCGAACGGCGCTACGCCGTCTATCCGCAAAAGAGCGGGCAGTTTCGCAGCGCCCCGGTGGTGTTCGACGGAGACGTCATCGAAGGCGGCGGCGGATTGTTCTCCTTCGATCCCTTCGGCCAGAACAGCCGTCACCTGCGCTTGACCTCCCAGAGCATCGATCTGTCGGTCAAGCCGATGCCAGCAGGCGCGACCGCCAGCCAGTGGCTGCCGGCGAGCAAGCTGCTGTTGACCGAACAATGGTCGGAGCATCCTCCCAAATTCACCGTCGGCGATCCGATCACCCGCACCCTGACGCTGACGGCGAGCGGCTTGACCGCTGCGCAATTGCCCTCGCTCGCCGGGCCACCGATCGCCGGATTGAAGCTCTATCCCGATCAGCCGACACTGAAAGATAGTCCGGACGACCAGGGCATCACCGGTACGCGCGTGCAGAAAATCGCCATCATTCCGACCCGTGCCGGCAACATCACCCTGCCCGCGATCGAAGTCAAATGGTGGAACATAGACACCGACACCGAGGCGGTCGCGACTCTCCCGGCGCGCAGCATCACCGTCCTGCCCGGCGCGCGGCAGCCGGCGCCGCCGCCTAGCATCAGACCGACGAGGGCGGCACCGGGCAGCCTCGCGGGCGCCCAGGTCTCTGCCGGCTGGTGGCCCTGGTTGGCACTGTCGCTCGGTCTGGGTTGGCTAGCCACGCTGATTGCCTGGGCCTGGCGGACGCGCAAAAAATCCCGCCCCGTCCAGCCTAGCGACACTGAAGAGCCGCTCAGACAATTGGAGCGGCAATTGAAAAGGGACTGTCTGGCAAACGACGCATCCCGGGCGAAAACACAATTGCAGGCATGGGCCAAGCGGCGCTGGCCCACACGTCCGCCGACCAGCCTCACCGCACTTGCCCGCCTATGCGATCCAGAGCTGGCCGAAGCTCTGAACGAACTGGACAGAACCTTGTACTCGGGGGCGGGGGCTAGCTGGCAAGGCGAGAGGCTGTGGCGAGCGTTCAGCCAGCACAGGCCGGCCGAGAAAGAAAATCGCCCCGAACAGGCCTCCCCGCTCGAACCCCTGTACCGGAGCCCTTAGCAACGGCGCTCACAGTTCGTAAGCCTGGTTCAGTGCCGGCATGTCGACCCGGCTGCCCGCGAGCCGCTCGGCGAATTTGGCCATCGCCAGCTCCTCGCCATGGACCAGAAAGGTCCGCTCGGGTGAACCGGTCTTGCGGTGCCAGGCGAGCAGTTCGGCCTGGTCGGCGTGAGCCGAGAAGCCGTTGATGGTGTGGATCGCGGCGCGTACCGCCATCTCCTCGCCATAGATCCGCACTTCCTTGGCGCCGTCGATGATCCTGCGGGCGAGCGTGCCGGTCGCGGCATAGCCGACGAAGATCACGCTGCACTCCTCGCGGCCGAGATTGTTTTGCAGATGATGCTTGATCCGTCCGCCGGTACACATGCCGGAACCGGCCATGATGACGGCGCCGCCGCCGATCCGGTTGATGGCGATCGACTCCGACGTGTCGCGGGTGAAGTGCAGCCCGGGCGGATGGAAAGGATCGTGCCCCCGCCTGAACAACTCGGCGGTCTCGGCTTCATAGCATTCGCGGTGGCGCTCGAATATTTCCGTCGCCGAGATCGCCATCGGCGAATCCAGATACACCTGGGTGGAACGCGGCAGGGCACCAAGTTCCACGCCCTCGCGCAGGAAGTACAACAGCTCCTGGGCCCGCTCCAGAGCGAAGGTGGGGATGACGACGTTGCCGCCGCGTTTGAAGGTGGCATTGACCGCCTGGTAGAACTCCGTCACCGACGGCTGGAAAGCTTTGTGCAGACGGTCTCCGTAGGTCGTCTCCATCACCACGACGTCGGCGCCTCCCTGCGGCGTGCTGGGGTCGCGCAGGATGGGCCGGCCAGCATTGCCCAGATCGCCGGAGAACAGCACCCGGCGGCGCCGCCCTGCCTCGTTCAATTCCAGCAGGATGCTGGCCGAGCCGAGGATGTGGCCGGCGTCGACAAAGATGGCGCGGATGCCTGGGAAGAGTTCGATCGGCTGCTCATAGACGGCGGCGCGGCCGAAGAACTCCATGGTGTGGAAGGCATCCAGGATCGAGTACAGGGGTGCCGCACCCTGCGCATGCTTGCCGTGGTGTTCGCCGCCGTGATTCAAGCGGCGCGCTTCCTCCTCCTGGAGATGGGCGGCATCCATCATCACCAGACGGGCCAGTTCGCGCGACGCGGCCGTGGTCACGATCTCGCCATGGAAACCCCGTTTGACCAGCAAGGGCAGACGGCCACAGTGATCCAGGTGGGCGTGGGTGAGCAGCACGCAATCGATATCCGCCGCGTCGAAGCCGAAGGGTTTGGCGTTCTCTTCGTCGAGCGCCCGGCCGCCCTGATACAGTCCGCAATCGATCAAGATTCGGCGGCCGGCACACTCGATCAGATGACAGGACCCGGTGACGCCGCGATCAGCGCCGTGGAAGGATAGCTTCAAGTGCGACTCCTCAATCCGAAAACAGCGGTCATTCTGCCATCTTCTAGCCGATTTCGATCTGGATCAGTTCCTCGCCGTCCGGATCGGTGACATGCACAGCGCAGGCGATGCACGGATCGAAGGAGTGGACGGTGCGCAGGATCTCCAGCGGCTGCTTCGCGTCGTACAGCTTATGCCCCTTCAGGCCAGCCTCGTAAGGCCCGGCCTTGCCCCGCGAATCGCGCGGGCCGGCGTTCCAGGTGCTGGGCACGACCGCCTGGTAGTTGGCGATCTTGCCGCCCTCGATGACGATCCAGTGCGCCAGCGCGCCACGCGGCGCCTCGGTGGCACCGACCCCCCTGGCCGACTTCGGCCAGCTCGAAGGATCCCAGCGGCTGTCGTTATGGGTTTTGAGGTCGCCCGCCTTGATGTTGGCGATCAACTGCTCGTACCAGCCGCTCATGGCATCGACGATGATCTTGGTCTCCAGGGTGCGCGCCGCCGTTCGGCCGAGCGTCGAATAGAGGGCCGAGACCGGCGCGGCTAGCTGCTTCAGCGCGGAGTCGACCAGCTCGCGGGTCTGCCGGTGGCCGCTGGCGTAGAGCAT
>JAJXTQ010000351.1 GCA_021783685.1 Pseudomonadota bacterium
ATGGCAATCGCATCACCAAGGGCGAACTCGAAGGGGGACGGCACTTCGCGTTGTGGGAAGATCCCCACCCCAAGCCCTGTTATCTCTTCGCCATCGTCGCCGGAACGCTGTCGAGTCGCGACGAAACGTTCCGCACCCGGAGCGGCCGCGAGGCGTTGCTGCAGGTCTGGGCCGACCCGGCGAACCTTCCCCGCCTGGACCACGCCATGGCCAGCCTGCGCCGCGCCATCGCATGGGACGAACGACGCTTCGGCTGCGAACTCGACCTCGACCGCTACATGGTGGTCGCCGCCGCCGACTTCAACATGGGGGCGATGGAGAACAAGGGCCTCAACATCTTCAACACGAAGTACGTTCTGGCCAGCCCCGATGTCGCCACCGACGCGGACTACGCCGCGATCGAATCGATCATCGGTCACGAGTACTTTCACAACTGGTCCGGCAACCGGGTGACCTGCCGGGACTGGTTCCAGTTGAGCCTCAAGGAAGGGCTCACCGTATTCCGGGATCAGGAGTTCACGCGCGACCGCCTCGCCGAGGAAGCGGCCGCCGACGGCGCGGACCCGGCGTCGGCGCGCGCGATCGTGCGCATCGACGACGTGCGCATGCTGCGCGCCACGCAGTTCCCGGAGGATGCCGGACCGATGGCGCATCCGATCCGTCCCGACTCGTACGTCGAAATCAGCAACTTCTATACGGCAACGGTCTATGAGAAGGGCGCGGAGGTCGTCCGCATGCTGCAGACCCTGCTGGGACCGGACACCTTTCGCCGCGGCCTGCGACGGTATTTCGAGCAGCATGACGGCCAGGCGGCGACCTGCGACCAGTTCGTGGCCGCGATGGCCGCAGCCTCGGGCCGCGACCTGAGCCAGTTCCTCCGCTGGTATGCCCAGGCGGGAACGCCGCGCGTGTTCGTGGAGCGTCGCCATGACGTCGGCACCGGCACGCTCGACCTCCACATCACCCAGAACACGCCGCCCACACCCGGCCAGCCGGAAAAGCACCCCTTGGTGATCCCCTTTGCCATCGGCCTGGTGGGATCCGAGGGCACCGACATTCCGGTCCGGTTCGACGGCGAAACGGCGGAGGAAGCGGCTGCCCACGGCCGCACGCGGATCGTCGCGCTGGATCAAGCATCCCAGTCCCTGCGCCTGCGCGACGTGCCGCCGGGCACGGTTCCGTCCCTGCTGCGCGACTTCTCCGCGCCGGTGATCCTCGAGCACCGGTACTCCGATGAAGAGCTTGCGGTCCTCGCCGCACACGATTCGGACGGATTCAACCGCTGGGAGGCCGGCCAGAAGATCGCCCTCGCCGCGCTGGTCGACGCGACGACTGCCGCCGAATCCGGCGGCGCGATCCCGCTCTCCCGGAACCTGCTGCGGCTGTTCGAAGCCACGCTCGCCGACAGCGCCGTATCCGCGGCATTCCGCGAGCGCAGTCTGCAGCTTCCCAGTGAAATCGTGCTGGCGGAACAGCGTCCGGTGGTCGATCCGCAGGCCATCCACGAAGCCCGCGCGGCGCTACGGCGCGGCCTTGGAACGACGCTGGCCGCATCCTGGCGATCGACGTACCACGCCCACCATCGACCGGAGCCCTATCGGCCGGACCCTGCCGCGGCCGGGCGGCGCGCGCTCAAAAGCCTTGCCCTCGCTTATCTGACGAGTGCCGGGGATCCGGAAGCATTCGACCTTGCGCGCACGCAACTCGATCGCGCCGACAACCTCACCGAGCGCCACGGCGCGCTGGTGGCGATCCTGCACAGCGCCGCGCCGTTCAAGGAGGCCGTGCTGGCGGAGGTCGAGCGGGCGTGGCGGGGCGAGCCCCTGCTGATGAACAAGTGGCTCGCGCTGCAGGCCACCGCCCCGGCGCAACCCGGCGAACCCCCCGTGCTGGAACGGGTGCGCAGCCTGCTCCGGCACGACGCCTATTCGGAAAAGAATCCGAACAGCGTTTATGCCCTGGTGCTCGGATTCGTCAACAGCAATCCGGCGGAATTCCATCGCGCCGACGGCTCGGGCTACGCATTCTGGACGGAGCAGGTGCTGCGCCTCGACCGCCTCAATCCGATCGTGGCCGCCCGCGTCGCGCGCGCGCTCGACCGTTGGCGCCGCTACACCCCGGAACGGCGGGACCGGATGCACGACGCGCTGCGCGAGGTCAGCCGCCACGCCGCCCTGTCGCGCGACACGCGGGAAATCGTCGACAAGGCGCTCGCCCCCTGACGAACTGCTAGCCCCCGATCTCCCACAACGCCATATCGACGTTCTCGCCCAGCAAGCGTACGGTCGGCCGGCCGGGTGCGCTGCGCGCGGCCTGCTCGACCAGGCCTTTTTCGCCGGGGTTCGTCACCAGGTACACCGCGTGCCCGTCATCCGCGCCGCGCAAGGCGAGCACCAGGCTCGGCTCCGCCGCCACCGCGCCGCGCGAGTAAAACCGCAGCGATGCCGGCGCCTTGCGCCCCCAATACCGCAGCGGACCGGGTTCGGTGCGGTCCTGGGCATGCCACTGCGCGACCAGTGCCACCGCCGTATGGCGCAGCACGTGACGGGGAACCCAGGTGAAGATCGCCACCACCAGCACCAGCCATGCCGCGCCGATCGTCGCCCACACCGAGGCCCGCCAGATCGCAGCACGGCCCATCGCCCGCGCGCCCCATGCCCCGAGCAGAACGGCGATCGGCCCCAGCGAATGCAGAACGTAGGTCCAGATGATGTTGGCGGCGAAGGTGAAGAACGCCACCGGGAACAGGGCGCAAAGCAGCAGGAATGCACGGGCGCCATCGATGCGCGCTTCGCCCGCCCGGTCCGGCCGCGCCCGCAACGCCGCGATCGCGGCGGCAACCGACAACAGGCTTGCGACTCCGAACGATTCCGCAAGTTGAAGCCAGATCGAACCCAGCGGTTCGGTATGCGGGTGGCCGTAGAGATCGCCCTTCCACCCCGGCTTGAGAAACCGCATGATGTGCTCGCCGATCAGGAAGTAGCGGAGATAGCCGGGGGTTCGGATCTCGGCCAGCACATACCAGGGAACACAGATCGCCAGCCCGAGGGCCATCCCCGGGATCCAGGGCATCGCCTTCCAGGTGTAGGCGATCTTGCGCTGCCAGAGCGCCCAGAGCGCGATCGGG
>JAJXTQ010000352.1:0-2819 GCA_021783685.1 Pseudomonadota bacterium
GCAATCGTCGTCTTCTTCCAGCGCATCACCCAAGCGATGATCGGGCGGTAGATCCAGATCAGGAAGCGGTTCACCGGATTTCTCGCCTCGGGCATGATCTTCCCGCGGATGAACAGCAGCATCAGCACCGGCACCAGGGTCACCGACAGCAGCGCCGCGCCGGCCATGGAGAAGGTCTTGGTGTAGGCCAGCGGCGAGAACATCCTGCCTTCCTGGGATTCCAGGGTGAACACCGGCAGGAAGGAGACGGTGATGATCAGCAGCGAGAAGAACAGCGCCGGCCCCACTTCCTTACAGGCCGCGACGATGGCGGCGGCGCGCGCCGCCATCTCGCCGGCGGCGGCTGGTGCCGCTGCCGGCTCGCCAATCTTTTGCCCCCCCCTCTCCCCCTGCCCCTCCCCCGCCGGGGGGGAGGAGAGTGTTACGAACTGCGCGTGGTCGAGCCGTTCGAGATGCTTGTGGGCGTTCTCGATCATGACGATGGCCGCATCCACCATGGCGCCGATGGCGATGGCGATGCCGCCCAGACTCATGATGTTGGAACTCATGCCCAGCGCGTGCATGGCGATGAAGGCGATCAGCACGCCGACCGGCAGCATCAGGATGGCGACCAGGGCGGATCTGACGTGCAGCAGGAAGAGGACGCAGACCAGGGCGACGATGACCGATTCCTCGGTCAGGGTTCGCTTCAGGGTGTCGATGGCGCGATGGATCAGCTCGGAGCGGTCATAGACCGCCTGGATGCTCACACCCTTGGGCAATCCGCTCGAGACTTCCGCGATTTTCTGTTTCAAGCTCTTGATGGCCTCCAGCGCATTCGCGCCGTAGCGGGCGATGGCGATGCCGGCGACCACTTCTCCCTCGCCGTTCAATTCGGTCAGGCCGCGCCGTTCGTCCGGGGCCAGTTCCACCCGGGCAATGTCGCGAATCAGCACCGGCGTGCCATTGTCGGCCTTGACCACCAGGTTCTCGATGTCGCTCTTGCCGCGCAGATAACCCTTGCCGCGCACCATGTACTCGGTCTCGGCCATCTCCACCACCCGGCCGCCGACGTCGCGGTTCGAATCGCGGATCGCATCGATGAGCTTCTTCAGCGGGATGCCGTAGGCGCGCAGCTTCACCGGATCGACGGTGACCTGGTAGGTCTGGACGAAGCCGCCGATGGACGCCACCTCCGCGATGCCGTGGGCCTTGGTCAGCTGGTAGCGCAGATACCAGTCCTCTATGGCGCGCAGCTCGGCCAGGGTCTTGTCCCTGGCCAGCAGCGCGTATTCATAGACCCAGCCGACCCCGGTCGCGTCCGGCCCGATCTGGGGTGTGACGCCATTGGGCATGCGGCTGGCAGCGGAGTTGAGATATTCGAGGACGCGCGAGCGCGCCCAGTAGATGTCGGTGCCGTCCTCGAAGATGACATAGACGAAGGAGGCGCCGAAGAAGGAGAAGCCGCGCACCACCTTGGCTTTCGGCACCGACAGCATGGCCGTGGTGAGCGGGTAGGTGACCTGGTCCTCGACCACCTGCGGCGCCTGCCCGGGAAATTCCGTATACACGATGACCTGCACGTCCGAGAGGTCGGGCAGCGCGTCGATCGGCGTTTTCAGCACGGCATAGATGCCCGCGATGACCACGAACAGGGTGGCGAGCAGGACCAGGAAGCGGTTCCGGCCCGACCAGGCGATGATTTTGGCCAGCATGGTCCGTCAGTGGTCGGCGTGAGCTTCGGTCGGCGCCGCCTTGTCGCCGCCCGGGGTAGTTCCTTGACCAGCGCCGCCAAAGCCGCTGATGGCGGCCTGCAGATTGCTTTCCGCATCGATCAGGAAGTTGGCGGCGACCACGACCCGCTCGCCGTCCTTGACTCCGTCCAGCACCTCGACGTAGTCGTCGCTCCTGGCACCGAGCTTCACCTGCCGCGGCTCGAATCGCCCTTCCTCGCGCCCCTCCGCGGTTTGCACCAGCACGATAGAGCGCGTGCCGCTGTCGATCACGGCGGAGACGGGCACGGTGAGCACCTTGGCCGCAGATCCGATGGGCAGTTCCACCTGGGCGAACATGCCGGGCTTCAACAGTCCCCCCGGATTGGACAGACGGATCCGGACTTGCACGGTGCGGGTCTCGCTGTTCAGGGTCGGATAGACGTAGCAGCTCCCGCCTTCGAACACCTTGCCCGGATAGGCGTCGATCCTGATCCTGGCCTGGGCGCCCGAGTTGACCAGGCCGCTCATGTTGCCAATGTCCTGCTCGAAGACGTCGGCCAGCACCCAGACCGTGGACAGATCGGTCACCCGGTAGAGGGTGTCGCCGGGCATGAAGCGCATGCCGGCGAGCGCCTTCTTTTCGGTGACGACGCCAGTCACCTGCGAGAGGAAACTCAGGGTGCGTTTGGCTTCGCCGGATTTCGCCAGGGCCTTGATCTGCGCCGCCGAGATATCCCAGTTCTTAAGCCGCGCGAGACTGGCATCGGCCAATTGCCGCATGCCGGCCCGGGCTTCGGCGCCAGCCCCCGTGAGGGACTGAACGCCCTGGGCGGCGATCGCGTATTCGCGCTGGGCGGAGACCAGTTCTGGGCTATAGACCTCGAACAGCGGCTGGCCCTTGCGCACCGGCTGGCCGGTGGCATCGACCAGCAGACGCTCGATGTAACCCTCGAATTTCGGCGCGATGTCGTAGATGCGCCGCTCGTCCGGCTCGATGCGGCCGCTGGCGCGGACGATTCTGTCCAGGGAGCGCAGGCTCGCCAGCTCGGTCTTGACGCCGAGCTTCTGCACCTTTGCGGTACTGATCCTGATCTGCCCCGCAGGCGCCGGCGCTTCGTGCTGTCC
>JAJXTQ010000352.1:2829-3123 GCA_021783685.1 Pseudomonadota bacterium
TCGGCGAAGTGTCGGGCAGACCCATCGGATTGCGGTAGTAGAGCGGCTTGCGCTGCTGCTTCGCTGCCGGCACAGCCACCGCAGCGACGCTGGCAGCCGACGGGCTTCCGTGTTCGGCGCCGTGCCCACCGAACCAATAGCCGCCAGCCGCCGCCAATGCCACGATGGCCACCAGGGTAACCATGACTGCGGGCACGAGGCTCCGCCGATTTCCTGCGCTCACAGGTTTTCCCCCAAGAGTTTTTCGATTTCGGCCAGCCGCGTCTGGGCCTGGGTTTGCGCCTTGATCGCGCT
>JAJXTQ010000011.1 GCA_021783685.1 Pseudomonadota bacterium
CGATCTTCAGCGGCTGCAGCAGCGTCCCCGGGATCGTGGTCGATGAGTCGAACGGAGGCAGACCCCGCAGCTGGGCGCCGGATTTTCTGGACCCGATGCTCAAGCAGCCCACGCCGACCGCCGAGGCGACGGATGGCGTCGAGGGCAGCGATGCCTTTGTGCCGCGCCTGATTCCGGTGACGCCGCAATTGCTGCGTGAGCAGGCGGCGCAGCGCCAGATGCTGGATTCGGAAGTCAAGGGCTTGATCGGCCTGCAGCAGCCGACCGCCTATCGCATCGGACCCCAGGACGTGCTCAACGTTCTGGTCTGGGACCATCCCGAGCTCAGCAATCCGATGGGGAATTTCCAGGATATCCAGAACATGGGTCGCCTGGTGCGCGAAGACGGCACGATCTTCTTTCCCTATGTCGGCGTCCTGCAGGTGAGTGGCAAGACGGTCGAGGAGGTGCGCCGCGAGATCGAGACCAGGATCGCGCCCTACATCCAGAGCCCGCAAGTCGACGTGCGCGTGGTGGGATTCCGCAGCAAGAAGGTCTATGTGACCGGCGAGGTGGACAAGCCCGGGATCGTGCCCGTGACCGACGTGCCCATGACCGTCATGGACGCCATCAATCTCGCCGGCGGATTCGACAAGGAACGCGCCGATCAGCGCACGGCCTACCTGACGCGCAACGGTCAGCGGCAGATCCTGGACATCCTTGCCCTCTATTCGAGTTCACAGGGCAACGTGCTGCTGCAGGACGGCGATGTGCTCTATGTCCCCAATAACACCCAGAACAAGGTGTTCATCTTGGGCGAGGTCGAAAAACAGCGGGCGGTGATGATGGACCAGGGGCGTCTGACGCTGGCTGAGGCCCTGTCCGGCGCCGAAGGCATGAATCTGACCACCGCGGACACCCGCGGAATCTATGTCATCCGCGCCGTTCCCACGGCCTTGGCCGACGGGACGCCCGGCTCGGTGCAAGCCGACATCTACCAGTTGGATCTCAGGGACGCCAGCGCCCTCGTGCTGGCGGATGCCTTCCAGTTGCAGCCGCGCGACCTCGTCTACGTGTCGAGTTCGGGTCTGGTGCGCTGGAACCGCGTGGTGCAGCAGATCCTGCCCACGATCACGACACTGTTCCAGACCGACCGTCTGTTCTTCAACCGGTAAGGGATCCCATGCAAGCACCCACGGTATCGCCGGACGCCGGCCTGGGCACCCCGGGGCTGGCCGAGCCTTCGGGCGACGAACTCGACCTGCGGGAACTCATCGGCATCCTGCTCGCAGGCAAATGGACCATCGCCGCGATCGCGGCGATCGCCGCGGTACTCGGCGTACTGTATGCGCTGACCAGCACCCCCGTTTATCAGGCCAACGCCCTGGTGCAGGTCGAAACCCGCGGCAGCAGCACCGTGCTGGATGAACTCCAGAACCTTTCGGTACTGGCGGGACAGGAATCGCCCGGGCAGACCGAGATCCAGATTCTGAAATCGCGCTATGTGGCGGGGCAGGTCGTCGATCACCTGGTGCTCGACATCGACGCCGAACCGCGGCGATTTTCCATCCTGGGTCGAACCTTCGCGCCGGTGCCGACGCCGGATGGCGAACTCGCCAACCCTTGGCTGGGGCTGGACCGCTACGCCTGGGGCGGGGAAGTCCTCACCGTCAAGCGCATGAAGGTGCCGGATGCCTGGCTGGGTGAGGATTTGAAGCTGATTGCGCTGGGCGGCGATCAGTTCAAACTGCTGGATCCCGAGGAGAACACCGTGCTCACCGGGCGTGCCGGCGAACTCGCCGCGGCCGGCAAGGCCGGTGACGGGCCGAGGGTCGAGATCTTCGTCCAGGAGCTCAGGGCGCGGCCCGGCACCGAGTTCACAGTCGTGCGCAAGAGCTATCTGGCGACGGTGGAGAGCCTCCGCGAGCGTCTTGCAATCGCCGAGCAAGGCAAGGGGACGGGCATCCTCCAGCTATCGCTGGAAGGAGAGCGCCCGGCCGAGATCGCCGGCATTCTCAACGCCATCGCCCGGACCTATCTGCGCCAGAACGTGGAGCGTCGCTCGGCGCAGGCTGAGGAAAGCCTGCGCTTCCTCGACGATCAGTTGCCCAAGCTCAAATCGGAACTGGAATCGGCCGAGGAGGCCTTCAACGCCTTTCGCAAGAAAAACGAGAGCCTCGATCTCTCCGTGGAAACGCAAGGACTGTTGCGGCGGATCGTGGAGGTGGAAACCGAGATTTCCAACCTTCAACTGAAACGGACCCAGATGGGGCAAAGCTTCGCCGGCCAGCACCCGACCATGATCGGGATCGGCAGCCAGATCGGCGAGCTCATGGGCGTAAAACGCGAACTCGAGTCGCGGGCGACCAATCTTCCGGACACGCAACAGTAGATCCTGCGCCTGCAACGCGAGGTCGAAGTCAAGAATGCCCTCTATACCGGTCTTCTGAACAAGGCCCAGGAACTGCGCATCGTGCGGGCGGGGACCTTGGGCAACGTGCGCATCATTGACGAAGCCGCCATTCCCGAGCGGCCCATCAAGCCGCGCAAGAAACTCATCGTGCTGCTGAGTCTGCTGCTGGGGCTGTTCGCCGGGGTCGTGGCCGTATTCCTGCAACGCAGCCTGCGCAGAGGCGTGGTCGACAGCCGTCAGCTCGAGACCGAACTCGGCCTCACCGTCTATGCCAGTGTTCCCTACAGCGGCAAGAACCGGCGTCTCATGCAGGCCAGCGCGCGCGCCGGGGACACCCGCATGCCGGTGCTGGCTCGGGAAGCGCCGCAGGACATCGCCGTGGAAAGCCTGCGCAGCCTGGCGACCGCCATGCATTTCGCGTTGCTGGAGAAGGGCAGCAACATCGTCGCGGTCACCAGTTCGGCGCCCGACAGCGGCAAGAGCTTCCTGTGCGCCAACCTCGCGCACCTCTTGGGAGAATCGGGGCAGCGCGTCCTGTTGATCGACGGCGACCTGCGGCGGGGACACCTGCACCAGATGACCGGCGGCGAGCGGCAGCCCGGCCTGTCCGAAGTGTTGACCCGCCGGGCGACCCTGGACGGGGCTGTACGCCCCCTCGTGGCCGGCAAGGTCGATTTGCTGACCACCGGCCAGCTGCCGCCCAACTCGTCGGAACTGCTGATGAGCAAGGGCTTCAGCGAGCTGATCCAGAGCGTGCGCCAATGGTACGACGTGATCCTGATCGATTCGCCGCCGGTGCTGGCCGTCGCCGATGCAAGCGTCATTGCAACCCATGCCGGAGCGGTGTTCCTGGTGGTGCGCGCAATTCGGCAGACGCTGGACGAGGTCGATGCGACCATCCGGCAGCTGCGCAACTATCAGGTCCAGGTCACCGGGGCGGTATTCAACGCCTATGACCCGAAGGGACAGAGCAGCCTCTACGCCTCGCCCTACTATCGCTACTACGAGTATTCGAAGACGTCGACCTAGGGCCTGCGGTCGCCGGGCGAGATCGTCCTCACCCGCTGCGAACCGAGGCATGAGGCGTCTCGTCCGCGTTGGCCAGAATCGCGGTCAAGACGGGCAGGACCGCCTCGAGTTCGGCGGCGAGCGTCCAGGGCGGGTTGACGACGAAGAGGCCGCTGCCGGTCATGCCGAGACCGTCGGCGCGCGGGCGATCGAGATGGATATGGGCACGCAGCCAGCGCGCGCCCAGCCGCTCGAGCCG
Source organism: Pseudomonadota bacterium (assembly GCA_021783685.1). The sequence goes on from JAJXTQ010000011.1 coordinate 3,660, forward strand.
TTCGGGCAGTCGGCGTGCCGGCACCGATGCCAGTTCCGGATACCACAGTGCGTAGACCCCGCTGGCAAAGCGAGCCAGCGCCATTTCGAGCGCCGCCACCACGCGGTCGTATTCGTCCCGCGTTTCATACGGCGGATCGATCATGACGAGGGCACGCCGGGAAGGCGGCGGCAGCAGCGCACGCAGCCCTTCCAGACCGTCCGCGAGCCAGATCCGCGTGCGCGGGTCGCCGGCCAGGGCCGAATCGGCGGACAGGGTCCGGGCATCGGCCGGATGCCACTCGAACAAGCGGAGTTCGTCCTGTCCCCGGCACAGCCGCCATGCCCACCAGGGTGAACCCGGATAGTGTTCGAGACGGCCCGCAGGATTGAACGCGTCCACATGATCCCGCAGCCGCACGAGGCTGGGCGGCAGCCGTGAGGTCGCTGCCCGCAGGCAGCCGATGCCGCCATGCCATTCGGCAGCCGCCTCGGGCCGCAGGAGATAGCGTCCGGCGCCGGCATGGGTGTCGATGTAGCGGAATGGCTTGTCCTTCTGTCCCATGTGTTCCAGCAGCAGCATCAGGATCCAGTGCTTGAACACGTCCGCATGGTTTCCGGCATGGAACCGGTGGCGATAGCTGCGCACGGCGGGCGTTGCTCAACCCGCGCCGGGCGGCTGCGCAGCATCTTCGCCATACAGTTGGCTGCGCTTGTAGAGTTCCTGCAGGTGCCGGAAAAAGACGGACAGCACGGCGCCCACCGGCAAAGCGACCAGCACGCCCACGAAGCCGAACAGCTGGCCGCCGGCGAGCACCAGAAAGATGACGATGACCGGATGCAGGCCGATGCGGTCGCCGACCAGCAGCGGCGTGATCACCGAGCCTTCCAAGGCCTGCCCGATGCCCACCACGACCAGGATGTAGGCATAGGTCACGGCGTCGGCACCGGTAATGGCTGCGGTGATCATGGCCGAAATCAGCGCCATGGCGACGCCGAGATAGGGCACGAAGCTGACCAGCCCGGCGAAGATGCCGATCAGCATGGCGAATTCCACGCCGGCGATCCAGAAGCCGATGCCATAGATGCTCCCCAGGGCCATCATGACCAGGAGTTGCCCGCGCAGGAAGGCGGCCAGCACCTCGTCGGATTCGCGCGCGAGGTCGCCGACCGCCGGGAGCAGGGGGCGCGGGACGAGGTTGCCGAGACTTTCGAGCATCGTGTGCCAGTCGCGCATCATGTAGAAGGTGACGATGGGCACCAGGAACAGATTGGCGAGGGTCGCCGCCACTTTCATCCCGGAACTGGTCAGGTAGGTCGCGACGTTGGTGGCGATGCCGCCGGCCTGCGAAAAATTGTCCTGTAAAAACTGGGTCAACCGGCCTGCGTCCAGCCGACTGACATCGGTGCCCAGCCGTCGCGACAGCCACGGGAGCGCTTCCTGTTGCAGCCAGGTGGTGGCTTGCGGGATGAAGGTGCCGAGCCGGCCGATCTGGGTCTGCAGCGGCGGGATGAGCAACAGGACTCCGAGGGCAACCATCAGGACACCGGCGGCAAAGACGATGCTGACGCCGATGCTGCGGGGAATCCGGTTGCGCTCGAGCCGATCGACCAGCGGATGCAGCAGATAGGCCAGACTGAAGGAGATCAGAAACGGCGTCAGGATCGGCCCGAGCAGATAGAATGTGAGGCCGAGCGTGCCGAAGAATATTGCCCAGTACCACCAGGGGATCCGGCGCAGGTAAAGATCAGAATCTTCCTGAGCATTGTGCACGAAAGCGATCCCCCTGATGAAACGAGGACCCATTATCGCCATGCGTGGCCCCAAAAACCAACGCGTCCCGACGGCCCGGCGTCCGTCGGCGCGCTGCGGCCACGCGCCCGGCCAGCGCAGGTGATGACCGTCCCCATGCTCCATGTCCATTTCGGCAACCGACTGGAAACCCTGGCCGACCACGCCGTCCACGAACTGGTGCGTGAAGTGCCGGGCGTGTTCGAGAGCCAGACCGTCATCGTACCCAGTCAGGCCATGGGCCAGTGGCTCACCCTCGGCCTGGCCCGGCGGCAGGGCATCGCGACCTTGCTCGACACGCCGTTACCGGGCAGTTGGCTGAGCGCCCTCCACCAGCGCCTGTTGCCCGATCACCGGCTCGACGCCGGCTATGAGCGCGGCGCGCTCACGCTGCGCCTTTTCGATCGCCTCATGCAGGGCGAATCCGGAGCGGAGGACGCGCTCGATCGCTATCTGGCGGCGACGCCCGCGGCTCTGGCACGTTTCCACCTCGCGCAAGGTCTGGCCGGCTGCTTCGATCAGGCGCTGGTGTTTCGACCTGACCGCCTGCTGGCCTGGGAGTCGGGCGAGGAAAACACTTGGCAGGCCGATCTCTGGCGCCTGCTGACGCGCACGCTCGGCGTGCACCGCGCGCACGGCTTCGCCCTGCTGCAACAGGCCATCGCGACGACACCCGCAACGGCGCTGCCACGCCAGTTGCTGGCCTTTGGCTTTCACACCCTGCCGCCGGTCTGGCTGAGCCTGCTGACGGCGCTTGCCGAACGCATCCCTGTCCACCTGTTCGTCCCCACGCCCTCGCGCGAGTACTGGGCCGGCCTCGACACGCCGGTGGCACTGGCGCGCCGGGCCGCGCGCGGCGAATCGATCGCCCATCGGACCGTCGGTCATCCCTTGCTGGCGACGCTGGGTCGCCAGGGCGCGGCGTTCATCGATGTCTTGAGCGAACTGCCGGGCCAGGTCAGCGACCACTTCATCGATCCGTGCGCGACCGGCCGCAGCGATTTGCTGGCGCAACTACAGTCCGACCTGCTCGCGCTGCGGGATCCTGCCGAAGCGCCCTCACGCCCGCTGGAGGCTGCGGACGACAGCGTCCAGGTGCACTGCTGCGCCGGACCGTTGCGGGAGGTCGAGGTCCTGCACGACCGCTTGCGCGAGCTGCTGGACCGGGACGACACGCTGAACCCTTCCGACATCGTGGTCATGACGCCGGACATCGACCGCTATGCGCCTTATGTCGAAGCCGTCTTCGGCAGCCGCAGCGGCGAGCTGGCGATTCCCTATCGCATCGCCGACCGGGCGCTGGCGCAAAGCGAGCCGGTGGTGGCTGGGTTCCTCGCCTGGCTGGCGTTGCCGGATCGCCGCTATGCCGTCAACGCGGTGCTGGACGTGCTGGAGTGCCCACCGGTGGCGCGACGGCTGGGGATGAGCGTGGCCGACCGCGACATGCTGCGCGACTGGGCGCGTCGGGCCGGCGTCCACTGGGGGCTGGATGGCAGCGACAAACTGCGTCTGGAACTGCCACCGGAGCCCGCGCACACCTGGCGACACGGCCTGGATCGCCTGCTGCTCGGGACCGTGGCGCCGGAGGATGCCTGCACGGCCTATGCCGACCTCGCGCCGGTGGAAGCCATGGACGACACGATGTGGGGCGTCCTCGGCCGTCTGGCCGACTGGATCGACGCGTTGCGCGCGGCGCAACGGCAATTCGCCGGCGTGCGCCCCATGTCCGAGTGGGCCACGATCCTCGGCGACGCCATCGAGGAACTGTTCAGCATTGCCGCCGAGGAGGAATACGGTGAACAGGTCTTGCGGGACGCCATCGGCCAGGTGGCACGCGATGCCTTGACGGGCGGTTGTCACCGGAGCGTTCCGCTGGAGATGTTCAGGGCGGCGCTGGACGAGAAACTGTCGATGCCCCATGGCCGGGTCAGCTTCATGGGCGGCGGGGTGCAATTCTGCGCCATGGTGCCGCTGCGCAGTCTGCCCTTCGCCGTGGTCTGCCTGCTGGGCCTGGATCACGACGCCTTGCCGCGCCGTGCCCGTCCCCCCGAATTCGATCCGTTCGCGGACGAGCGCCGGCCCGGCGATCGCAATCGGCGCGAGGACGATGCCTACCTGTTTCTCGAGGCCATCCTGAGCGCGCGGCAGACGCTCTATCTCAGCTACAACGGGCGGGAAGTGCGCGACTTCAGCGACCGGCCGCCCAGCGTCCTGCTCGAGCAACTGATGGAAACGATCGGTGCCGGCGCGCATTTCGAGCGGCCGGGCGACTGGCGGGAGCGGCGGCTGCTCATCCATCCCCTGCACGGCTTCAGTGCGCGCAACTTCGATCCGCAGGGCCCGTTCTTCAGCTACCGGACGGATCTGGGCCAGAATCAGCCGGTGACGCCGACACCCGCCGCGACCGAATCGCGCCGTCCTGCCATCGCCGTCTCGGCCGACGCGGTCATCGACCTGACCGACTTGCTGAATTTCTGGCGGCATCCGGTGCGCCATCTGGTGCGCCAGCATCTGGGCATCGATCTCGACCTCGCCGAGGACGTCCTGCTCGATCAGGAGGACTTCGACCCCGACGCGCTCGACACCTGGCAGATCCGGGACTGGATGCTGGGGCGCTTGCGGGAAGGCCAGTCACCCGAGGCGATGCTGGCGCACTTGCGGCTCCAGGGTCGGTTGCCGCCCGGGTTCTGGGGTCTGCTGCTGGGTCGCGAACAACTCGCGCAGGCAGCGGCGATCCATGCGCGGCTCGCGCCGTATGGACCGGATGCGCCGCGCCAGACCGTCGCCGTCGATCTGCATCTCCACGGCTGGCGTGTGCTCGGCCAGATCCCGGGGCTGACCGCCGGCGGATGGCTCAATGCGCAGGCCGGTGAATGGAAGGAGAAACACGAGGTCACCGCCTGGCTGACCCACCTGATCCTCAATGCCGTGGGGCCCGCGGGCGTGCAGCCGCACACCGTCGGCATTGGGAAGAAGGGTGGGGTGGACTGGGCCGCGGTGCCGGACGCGACCGAGCTTCTCCTGCCGTGGCTGACGCATTACCGGGCCGGCCTGACCACGGCGCCGGTGCCGCTGCTGCCCGAGGTCCTGATGGCGGTCCGAACGGGCGAGGGCGCCGACGACCAGCTGGCCGCCATGCGCAAGGCCTATGCCGAGTGTCTCGATCCCGGGCGCTACACCGGGGGCACCCCGGACGCCTATCTCGCCTGGGTCTACGGCGAGCGCGAGCCGATCGCGCCGCATTGGCGCGACGTGGCCCTGTCCCTGGTGGCCGGGATGCCCGGACGATGAGCGCCCCACCGCGCCTGCTCGACGCCATGCGCCTGCCCTTGCGCGGCCGGCATCTGGTGGAGGCGAGCGCCGGCACGGGCAAGACCCACACCCTGGCCGATCTCTATCTGCGCCTGGTGATCGAGCGCGGCCATGAAGTCGACCGCATCCTGGTGGTGACCTTCACCAAGGCGGCCACGGCCGAACTCAAGACCCGCATCCGGCGCCGGCTGGTCGAGGCACGGATCCGCCTGGCCGCGGCCCCCGACCCCCTAGACGGCATCGAGCAGGCGTTGATCGGAAACGGGATCGATCGTGCGCAGGCCCTGCGACGGCTCGACGCCGCCCTGATGGGCTTCGATCAGGCCGCCATCTTCACCCTGCATGGATACTGTTTCAGCGTGTTGCGCGATCACGCCTTCAGCGCGGGCCTGCCGACGGCGTTGACCTTGCAGACCGGCGAGGACGAACGCATCGCAATCGCCGCCGCAGACCTCTGGCGCCAATTGCAGGCGACGATCGCCGATCCCTGCCGGGCCTTCGGCCTGCGCCGGGCCGGACTCACATCGACGCGCGTAGGCGAGGATCTCGCGCTGCGTGTCCGCCATCCGCTGGCCCGGGTCGACGGGCCGGACGCGGCAGCGCCGGAGGCGGCGGCGAGCTGGACGGCGCTGGCCCGTTGCTGGACGGCGTTCAGCACGTCCTGGCTGCGGCATGGCGCCGAGCTGCGGCAAGTGTTACTGGACAGCCCGGCGCTCAACCGGCAGCGCTACAAGCCCGCCAGGATCCATGTCTGGTGCGACGACCTCGACCGGCTGGCCGCCTGCGAGGCGCTGGATCTGGCGGTCCTGGAGCGCCTGGCCGCAGGGGCCGAGGAGTGGATTCGTTTGACGCCCGATGGCCTGGCCGCCGGCGTCAAGAAAAATTGCCTGCCGCCGGCGCATCCCGCGTTCGACGCGCTGGCCGCGTTGCTCGACGCCTGGCAGGTGATGGAGCAGGCGTGGCGGGGGCTTGCACTCGCCATTCGCCGCGAGGCCCTGGCCGATGGCATGGCGCGGCTTGCGCGGCAATCGGAGCAAAGCGGCGAGATGGGATTCGCCGACCTGACCCGCAAACTGCGCGACGCACTCGCCGGGACCCGGGGCAGCGGGCTGGCCGCAGCCCTGAGGACGCGTTTTCCGGCCGCGCTCATCGACGAATTCCAGGACACCGACCCGGCCCAGTTCGATGTGTTTCGCGCGATCTACGCCGATCCTGACGGCGCGGATGGCAGCTTCCTGCTGTTGATCGGCGACCCCAAGCAGGCCATCTACGGCTTCCGCGGCGCGGACGTGCACGCCTATCTCGCCGCCCGCGAGCATCTCGGCCAGCCGTGGCTCCTGGCGCACAACTGGCGTTCGGTGCCCGATCTGGTCGCGGCGGTCAACACCGTCTTTCGCCGGCGCCCGGACGCGTTCGTCCTGCCCGGCATCGACTACCACCCCGTCCTCGCCGCGCGCGGAAACGCGGCCGCGGCAAGGACGCCGGGCAGCGGATCGGCCCTGCAGGTGCACCTGCTCGCGGGCGATCCGGCCAAGCCCATGGCGCAGGGCGAGGCCATGCGGCGCGCGGCCCAGTGGACGGCCGATGAGATCGCGACCCTGTTGCACGCGGGCACGGCGGGCGAGGCGACCCTGGGGAACACGCCCGTGCGCGGCGGTGACGTGGCAGTGCTGGTGCGCGCCCACGATCAGGGTCAGGCCGTGGCCGATGCCTTGCGCGAGCGCGGCGTCGGGTTCGTCCTGCGCAGCCAGCAGAGCGTGTATGCCACCGACGAGGCGCAGGATCTGGCGCGCGTGCTGCGCGCCGTGCTGACGCCGACGCGCATGAGCTGGCTGCGCGGGGCCTGGGCCACCCGCCTGCTGGCCGGATCGATGGCGGAGGTCCTCGCGCTGGATGGTGACGAGGCCGCGCTCGAGCAGGTCCTGGAATGGTTTCAGGAGCATCACCGCCGCTGGCAGCGCCACGGGTTCATGCCCATGTGGCAGTCGCTGCTGGAGACGCACGGCGTGGCCGCGCGGCTGCTGACGCGCCCCGACGGCGAGCGACGGCTGACGAATGTGCATCACCTCGCCGAGTTGCTCCACGACGCCGAGCTGACGCGCCATCTCGGACCGGAGGGCCTGTTCAATCATTTCGACCGTCTGCGTCAGCAGCCGCCGCGGGACGACGAAGCCGCGCTGCTGCGGCTCGAAAGCGAGGCGGACCTGGTCCGCATCGAGACCGTCCACGCGAGCAAGGGTCTCCAGTATCCGATCGTGTTCTGCCCGGGGCTCTGGAAGACGCGCAAGCCCATTGAGGGCCGGACCGGGGCCCTGTGCTATCACGACGGCGAGTCGGGGCAGATGCATCTGGCGCTGATGCCCGAACAGCATCCCGAAGCGCTCGAGCAGGCCCAACGCGACGAACGGGCGGAAGAGTTGCGTCTGACCTATGTCGCCCTCACCCGAGCCCAGGCGCGCTGCTACCTCGTCGACGGCCCGGTGCGCGATCGCGCGGCCTCGGCGCTGGGCTGGCTGTTGCCCGAGACCGATCCGGCAGCCGCCTGGCGCAGCCTCGCCGATGCGCAGCCCCAGGCGATCGGCCTCGCGCCGGCGGGCGACGACCGGATGCTCACCCGCGCCGCCGCGCAGCCTGCGACCGCGTTGGTGGCGCGCAGGCCGCGCCGGAGCGTGCCGCCGCCCCGCGTGCTGACCAGCTTCTCGGCCTTGTGGGGCGAGGCGGCGGATGGGCGGGCGGATGACGATGTGCCGCCGGCCGCCGCCGCACCGCTCCTGACGCCCCAGACGCGCGGTCCGCATGGATTCGTGCGTGGAACGGCCGCCGGACGGGCCCTGCATGCCATTCTGGAATACTGGCAATGGGCCGACGATCCGGCCGGGACGACGCTCGGGCGCCTGGTGCCCGAGGCGCTGACTGCGGCGGGCATCAGCGCCGACTGGACGGACGTCGTAACGGCGTGGGTGCAGTCGGTCGTGGTCACGCCCCTGGCTCCCGGGGGCTTGCCGTTGCAAGACATCGCGACCGCCGACCAAGTGCGGGAGATGGCGTTCGCCATGCCGGTCGATGGCCTCCGCCGCGCCTCACTGGAAGCCCTCATCCGGCAGGTGGATCCGCTGTGGACGGCGCGCTCGGCAGGATCGCCCCCGCTCGAGGGCGCTCTGCGCGGCGTGATCGATCTGGTTTTCACCCATGCGGGGCGCTTTTACCTCGCCGACTACAAGAGCAACTGGCTGGGGCCGCGCGCGACCGACTACACGGCCGAAGCGCTCGCATCGGCCATGGCCGGCGGCAGCTATACGGCTCAGGCGCTGATCTACGCCGCGGCGCTGCATCGCCACCTGCGGGCGCGTCTGCCCGGTTACGATCCGGCGCATCATTTCGGCGGCGTCTATTACCTGTTCTTGCGCGGCATGACCCCGGACGCCCCGGGTCGCGGCGTGCTCCACATCCGGCCGCCGACCGACCTTCTGGACGCCTTCAGCGCCGCCCTGGCGGGCGAGGACTTGCCATGACCCCGATCCAGGCCGCCGCATTGCGCAGCCTGCGCGCCGCAGGTGGTTTCGAGGAGTTCGATCTGCAACTCGCGGGGATGTTCGCGCGTCAGGACACCGAGTTGACGCCCGCCGCGCTGTGGGCGATCGCCGCGCTCAGCCGGCAGATCCAGCGCGGCGCGGTGTGCCTCGACCTCGCCGGGCTGGTCGAGGAAGCCCGCGCGGCACCGCCGCCCGAGTTCGCGCTGCCCGCGGATGAGGCCGGGTGGCGCGCCTTGCTGTGCCAGACGGGCGCCGTGGGCGCGCCTGGCCAGATCCGGCCCCTGATTCTGGATGACGCCGGGCGGCTGTACGGTTACCGCTACTGGGATCTCGAACAACGGCTGGCGCGCGCGCTGTGCGGGCGTGCGGGATGGGCGCCGATCGCCGGCCGCGAAGCGCTGCTGCGTGTGCTGCCCGCGCTCTTTCCCGGCGGCGCGGCGGCCGTCTCCCCGCAGGCGCTCGCCGCCGTGCTCGCGGCCACCGGGCGCGTCACGCTGCTCACCGGCGGTCCGGGCACGGGCAAGACGACGGCGCTGGCACGGATGCTGGCGCTGCTGCTGCACCTCGAGCCGGATCAGCGCATCGCCCTGGCGGCGCCGACCGGCAAGGCAGCGGCGCGGATGCAGGAAGCACTGGCGGGCGCGTTGTCGCGACTGCCGGAAGGCTGGCGCGTCGACCTGCCCGCCCAGCCCACGACACTGCATCGGCTGCTCGGCATCCGCCCCGGCGCCGGCCATCTGCCGCGCTTTCACGCCGATCATCCGCTGCCGGTCGACGTTCTGGTGCTCGATGAGTCCTCGATGGTCGATCTGGCGCTGATGACGCGGCTCGTCGAAGCGCTCCCGCGGAACGCGCGGCTCATCCTGCTCGGCGATCCGGATCAGCTCGCCTCGGTCGGGGCCGGGGCCGTGCTGGGCGACCTGTGTGAGGACGCGGCCGGGTTTTCAGCCGCGCAGGCCGCGCGTCTGGGTGCATGGACGGGCGGGGCGATCCCGGCCGCGGCGGCGCCCGGCCGCCATCCCCTGCGCGATCACCGCGTCCACCTCACCCACAACCATCGCTTCGGCGACAGCCCCGGCCTTGCCGCGCTGGCGGCGGCGGTCAACGCCGGCGATGTGGCGCAGGTGCAGCGACTGGTGGCCGGGGACGGCCTGCCCGCGGTCACCGCCGCTCCGGAGACGGAGCTGATGGCGCGTGCGCTGCAGGGGTATGAGCCCTATCTCGCCGCGCTGGCGCGCGGCGCGCCCGCGGCGGAGGTGCTGGCCTGCTTCGAGCAGTTCCGCGTGTTGTGCGCGCCCCGCTCGGGATCGCTCGGCGTCGAGGGGCTCAATGCCCGCATCGAGGCCGCGCTGCGCCGCAAGGGCTGGCTGCGCGGCGAGGGGCTCTGGACGGCGGGCCGGCCCGTGCTGGTGACCCGCAACGATCCTGGCGCGCGACTGGCCAATGGGGATGTCGGGCTCGTGCTGCCGGACCGCGGCGGGCGCCTGCAGGCGGTCTTCCGACAAGGCGACGGCGCCCTCCATGCCGTCTCTCCGGCCCGGCTGGGCGCTTGGGAAACGGCGTTTGCCATGACGATCCACAAGACGCAGGGATCGGAATTCGACGCGGTGCTGCTGGTCCTGCCGGAGGAGGATTCGCCCCTGTTGACCCGCAACCTGCTCTACACCGGCATCACCCGCGC
>JAJXTQ010000353.1 GCA_021783685.1 Pseudomonadota bacterium
GCCACCCATGCCGCCAACAACACCGGCTTTCTCCATATGCTGGTGGCGGCGCGCGACGCGGGCGTGGCGCGCTTCGTCTACGCGGCCTCCAGCTCCACCTATGGCGACCATCCCGGCCTGCCCAAGGTGGAGGATGTCATCGGCAAGCCGCTGTCGCCCTATGCCGTGACCAAGTATGTGAACGAGCTGTACGCCGATGTGTTCGGCCGCAGCTACGGCACCCAGTCCATCGGTCTGCGCTACTTCAACATCTTCGGCCGCCGCCAGGATCCCAACGGCGCTTATGCCGCGGTGGTGCCCAAATGGGTGGCGAGTATGATCAGGAACGAGCCGGTGTATATCAACGGCGACGGTGAGACCAGCCGCGACTTCTGCTACATCGACAATGTCATCCAGGCCAATTTCTTGGCCGCCACCACCGCCGATGCGGTGGCAGTGAATCAGGTCTACAACGTGGCGGTGGGCGACCGCACTACGCTCAATGATCTGTTCGACGCCATTCGCAGCAACCTGGCGCAGCGCTATGCGCACCTGCAGGACTTCAAGCCCACCTATCGGGACTTCCGCAAGGGCGACGTGCGCCATTCGCTGGCCGACATCACCAAGGCCAGGGCCCTGCTGGGCTACGAGCCCAGCCATCGCATCCACGAAGGCCTGCGCGAGGCGATGGACTGGTATGTCGCGTACCTGGGCTGAGCGCCTGCTGCTGTTGTTTCTGCTGCTGTGGGTGGGCAGTGCCCGCGCGGCAGGCCTGCCGCCTGCGGTGTCCGCCGCCCTGAGGGCGCAGCACATCCCGTTGGCCGACGTCGGCATCGTGGTGTGGCCGGTGGAACGATCCCGTCCGACCCTGGCCCTGCACGCCCGCGCGGCCATGGCCCCGGCCTCCACCATGAAGCTCATCACCAGCCTGGCCGCGCTCGATCTGCTGGGGCCGGATTATCGCTGGAAGACGCGCGTATATGCCGAGGGGCCCATTGAGGATGGCGTGCTCAAGGGCAATCTCTATGTGGTGGGGGGCGGCGATCCCTATCTCACCTTCGACCGCTTGTGGAGGATGCTGCGCGCCATCAGACTAGCCGGGGTGCGCGACATCGACGGCGATGTCGTGTTGGACGCCAGCCTGTTCGCTCCTCAGCCCGACGATCCCGGCGCCTTCGACGATGCGCCGCGCGAGCCTTACAACGCGCCGCCGTCGGCGCTGCTGACCAACTTCAACGCCAGTTGGCTGTATTTGCATGCAGAGGGAGACGCCGTGCAGGTCCAGATGGATCCACAGCCCGCCAACCTGAGCATAGTGAATCGTCTGCAGGCCGTTGCCGGTCCCTGCGGCGATTGGGGCGATAGTCTGAATCTTCAACTCGATGGCGGAACGCTCACTCTGGCGGGGCACTATCCGGCGGCCTGCGGCAGGCAGATGCAGGGCATTAATCTGGGCACGCCGCTGGAGACCACGGCGGGATTGTTCGAGATGCTGTGGCGCGAGTTGGGCGGCAAGGTAACCGGGTCGATCCGGCCCGGCCTGCTGGCGCCCGCCGCGCGGCCGTTGCTGGTGTGGCCGTCGCCGCCGGTCATGGACGTGATACGCGCCATGGACAAGTTCAGCAACAACGTCATGGCGAAAACCATATTTCTGGATCTGTCGGCCGATATGCCACCCGCCGATGCGGAAAAATCCGCGGCGCGTGTGCAGGACTGGCTCGACCGCCTCGGCATTGCCCGTCCTGGCCTGGTGCTGGTGAACGGCTCCGGCCTGTCACGCCGCGAACGCCTCGCGCCGCTCACCCTGGCGCAACTGCTGATGTACGCCTACCGCAGCCCGGTCTACGGCGAACTGGAATCCGCTCTGCCCATCCTCGGCCTGGACGGCACGCTGCGCCATCGCATGCGGGACACTTCGCTAGCTGGGCGCGCCCATCTCAAGACCGGTACGCTCCGGAACGCCAAGGCCATCGCCGGTTATGTGTTGGACAGGAACAAGCGCCGCGTCGTGGTGGTGTTCCTGGTCAACGCCGACGATGCGGGTGACGCCACGGCGGCGCAGGACGCCCTGCTGCGCTGGGTATATCGGGACATGCCGGCCCGGCGCCGCTGACCGGCCCGTGGGGCGCAGGGTCTATTTTTTTATGATGGTTTGCTTATGAAAGACCTTAAGAGCTCGGGGGTTGCCGCACCCATGCCGTCAGGGACGATTTGCGCGGTATATTGCCGGCCAGTTTTCAGGCGCTGCGACCGAATTGGATACGCGGCGCCCCTACACGAGTGAACAAAGGGGAAGCGATGGGTATGACGAAGCGGGGAAATTCCGGCAAGGCGGCGAGACGCTGTCTGGGTTCTGTCCTGGCGGCATGCGCTCTGCTGTACGGGCTCCCGGCGCTCGCGCAAGGCTCTCCCGATGTGCCGGCGATGATTCACGATACCCAGCGGATGTCGCGCAGCCCGCATCATCTGATGCTCGTATGGTGGCTCCCGGAGCAATACTGGAGCGCCACCATGAAAAACGACAAGGCGGTGAGTCGGGCGCAAGTCGATCAGATCCTGCGCATCATTGGCCCATACACGATCGTCGCCGTGGTCGATGCGCGCATCGGGGCTTTGGGCGGCATGACTTACCAAAGCGAGGATGACCTGCGCAAGGAAACCAGAATCAGGGACGGGCAGGGGCATGTCTATGCACCGCTCGCCGACGACAGGATCAACCCAGACGCCAGGAATCTGCTCCTGATACTCAAGCCCATTATTGCCAATATCATCGGCCCGCTGGGGCAAAACATGTACTTCCTGGTGTTTCCGGCACAGAACCCGAGCGGACAGCGTTTTGCCGATCCCACCGAGAGCGGCGTGCTCACCGTGGATGTCGGGCCGAACTCGTTTCACTACCGACTGCCGCTCGGCAGTTTCCTCCCGCCGATGTACGACACGCTGACCGGGGAGCGTTTCCCCGGAAACTATCGCTATAACCCGTTCTCCGGCAAGGCACTGAGTTCAACGCCGCCGGCCGAGGTCAGCGGAAACAGCCAATAGCTGGCTGTGCGTCCCGTCGCCGCATTTCACGCCGCAGCGACGGTTCGACCTTGATTCCCTGACTGCGCTTCCGGGAGCTTCCGTTGGCCCGGCG
>JAJXTQ010000354.1 GCA_021783685.1 Pseudomonadota bacterium
GCGATGTTGACGATGCGTCCCCAGCCACCGTCGAGCATCCCTTCGACGAAGGCCTTGGTCACGTTGAACAGCGAATCGAGGTTGGTGCGCATCACCGTGTCCCAATCCACCTTCTGCATCTTGCGGAAGCTGGCGTCGCGGGTGATGCCGGCGTTGTTGACCAGGATGTCCACCGCGTGGCCGTCGGCGCGGATGCGCTCGGCGCAGGCCGCGCAGGAAGCGGCATCGGTCACGTCCATGGCATAGGTCAGGTAGTTGCGGCCCTGGGCGGCGTGTTCGGCCAGCCAGGCCTGGACGTTGCCGCGGCCGGGCGAGTGGGTGACGATCACCCGGCAGCCGGCATCGTGCAGGGCCTGGGCGATCGCCTCGCCCAGGCAGCCCATGCCGCCGGTGACGACGGCGGTGTGTTCAGTGCGCATCGTTCTTGCCCTTGCCGGCGTTTTTCGCGCCGCCGTTGGCCGGAGCCGGCGTGAACATCGCCATCATCGCGCCGAAATCGGGCATCGCGTCCTTCATCGGCACGCCCATCGGCAGCGACTTGCCGGCATCGCTGAAGGCCCGGGTGAGCGATTTCTGCCAGTCTCCCAGCGCATGCTGGATGCCGGCGACGAAGCGGGTCTGTTCGGCGATCGCGGTCTCGGTGCAGGCCTGCGTGTCACCGACGCGCTTCTGCATGCGGCGCCAGGCCGTGCTGCCGGGCAGGTTGGAGAGGTCCTTCCAGTCGCTGGCGCGGGACAGCTCCTCCAGTTCCTTGCGGGTTTCCTCCACGTCGTCACCCAGCGTCTTGTCGCCGAGGTCGGCCCATTGCTGGCGGGCTTCCTGCAGCAGCAGGCCCATGTTCAACCACAACTGGACGTTGGCCTTGTACAGCTCCATCGGAAGGTTGGTATCGATGCTCATGATCGTCTCCTTAGCTTCGCTTGAGGTGTTGGGCGTGAGGCCGGCATCCATCGGGTGGTCATCGCGGGCGATACCGGCTGTCGCCCGCTAAGTTGGTCGCGTTCCGTGACAATCCGTGCGGGCGCGTGAGTGGTGGGAGGGGCAGGGCGGCGTGTTTGTTCCCTCGCGTTCAGCCAGCGCCGCCGTTCGTCCTGTCCCGGCTCAGGTCTCCTTCACGTAGTGGCCGGGCGCCGCGGCAAGCGGGCGATAGCCGGCCTGGGCATTGCCCATCGGCGGCGGCTCGCCCGGCTCGCCCGAGCGCTCGCCCAGCCACTGCAGCCAGGCCGGCCACCAGGAGCCGTCGCGGGTCGGCGCCTGCTGCAGCCAGTCGTCCGGGCCGATATAAGCCGCGCCTTCCCGGCGGTGCAGCAGCTGGTAGCTGCGGTGCGGGTGTCCCGGTTCGCTGACGATGCCGGCGTTGTGCCCGCCGCTGGTCAGCACGAAGGTGAGGTCGGCCACGGTGAGGTAGTGCAGCTTGTAGACCGAGCGCCAGGGCGCCACGTGGTCGGTCTGCGTGCCGACCACGAACACCGGCAGGGTGATGTCGCTCAGTGCGACCGGCCGGCCATCCACCGGGAAGCGGCCCTCGGCCAGGTCGTTGTGCAGGAACAGCCGGCGCAGGTACTCCGAATGCATGCGTGCCGGCATGCGGGTGGCGTCGGCGTTCCAGGCCATCAGGTCGTTCATCGGCGGACGCGTGCCCATCAGGTACTCGCCGACCATGCGCGACCACAACAGGTCGTAGGAGCGCAGCATCTGGAACGCGCCGGCCATCTGCTGGGCGGTGAGGTAGCCGGCCTGGGACATCTGCGCTTCGAGCAGGGAGACCTCGCTTTCGTCGATGAACAGGCCCAGCTCGCCCGGCTCGGTGAAGTCGGTCTGCGCCGCGAACAGGGTCATCGAGCCGAGCCGGTCGTCGCCGTCGCGGGCCATGGCCGCCGCAGCCATCGAAAGCAGGGTGCCGCCCAGGCAGTAGCCGACGCCGTGCACCTTCTGCGTCGGCACGATCGCCGCCACCGCATCCAGCGCATCCATCACGCCGAGCCTGAGGTAGTCATCCATCCCCAGCTCGCGCTCGTCGGTGCCCGGGTTCTTCCAGGACAGGCAGAACACGGTATGGCCCTGGTCCACCAGGTAGCGGATCAGCGAGTTGTGCGGCGACAGGTCCAGGATGTAGTACTTCATGATCCACGCCGGCACGATCAGGATCGGCTCCGGCCGCACCTTCTCCGTGGCTGGCGCGTACTGGATCAGTTCCGCCAGCCGGTTCTTCATCACCACCTTGCCCGGCGTGATGGCGACGTTTCGGCCGACGGCGTAGTCCCCGGTACCGGCTGGCGGTGCGCCGATCGCCAGCCGGTCGAGGTCGTCCAGCGCGTTGAGCCAGCCGCGCCAGAGGTTGGTGCCGGCCTGCTCGATGGTTTCCTTCAGCACCACCGGGTTGGTGGCCAGCTGGTTGCCGGGCGACCACATGTCCAGCCACTGGCGGGCGACGAATCCGGTGACCTCGGCATGGTGTTTCTCCACGCCCTCGATGCCGTGGGTGGCTTCCTCCCACCAGCGCTCCGCCATCAGGAATGCCTGCTGCAGCACGTTGAACGGCCAGCGGCCCCATTCCGGCTCGCGGAAGCGGCGGTCGCCGGGACGCGGCGTCACGCAGCCGCCGTTGGCCGCGGCACCGGGCAGGGCGCAGCGGGTGGCGTAATCCGCCAGCGCCTGCCATTGCCGCAGTCCCAGGTGCATCAGCGCCAGCCGCTTGCCGGGCGAGGCCGCCAGGTGGGTGGCCCAGTCGTTCCAGGCCAGCTCCAGCGAGGCGGGGGAGATCGAGGCGGTCCAACGTGCCAGCGCGGCGCGGAACAGCCGGTCGGTCCGCTCGGCGGCGGTGGATCGCGGCGTGCTGGGGGCGATTTCCTTCATCGGGGATCCCGGGGGTTCGGGGTTGGATCCGCTGGCGGCATGCCTGCTTCGCAGGCCGGTACGGCGATCAGGATGCGCCGCGGCATCGTGGCGGGTCTTGATCGACGTCAATCAGTGACCTGAATGTTTCTGCGGTGCAACATCGGGCCTGCGGTGACAGCGGCTGAAGTAAAATGCCGCTTTGACCCGCCAGGAACTGCTCATGTGGTTTGCCGTCCACGCCAAGGATCATCCCGATTCCCTCGCCAAGCGCCTGG
>JAJXTQ010000355.1 GCA_021783685.1 Pseudomonadota bacterium
CGGGTGGGGCGCGATCACCGGGATTTTTTCGGCGACGGCCAAGCCCGGGGTGTCGGCATCGACGACGAAGGCGGAGATGCCGCGGGTACCCGGCGCCTCGCCGGTACGCGCGAAGACGCAGTAGAAATCGGCGATGCCGCCGTTGGAGATCCAGGTCTTGTCGCCGTCCAGCACGTAGTGATCGCCCTCGCGCCGGGCGCTGGCGGCGAGCGCACCAACGTCGGAACCGGCTTCGGGCTCGGACAGGGCGAAGGCCGCGATCGACCGGCCGGCGGCGACCTCGGGCAGATATTTCTGCTTGATTTCCTCGGAGCCGCCCAGGGAAATGGCGCCGCTGCCCAGGCCCTGCATGGCGAAGGCGAAGTCGGCGAGCCCGGAACGGTGGGCGAGGTGCTCGCGCATCAGGCAGAGGGAACGGACGTCGATGGTCTCGCGCGCGCCGCCGTAAGCAGCCGCGACGCAATGGCGCAGCCAGCCGCCCGCACCAAGCTCGGCCACCAGATTCCGACAGCTCAGCTCGACGTCGGTCCCCGCCTCTGCGCCGGTCAGGCGCTGCGCCGCCCAGGCCTCCAGATCGCGCACCAGGTCGCGGTGACGATCGTCGAAAAATGGCCACGCCAAACTGTCATTCATCACCGCTCTCCCGATCGCGCGGGTGGGCTTCCGTCCGCCACCCGTATAATGAATGATCGCTCATTCAGTTTTCGCAGTCAACTGCGCTACGGCGCTATCCGGGCTGCGCTGAGGAAAGCGCCCGTGCCTCCTACTCCAGATTCTGAATCTGCTCGCGCATCTGCTCGATCAGCAGTTTCAACTCCAGCGCGATGCCGGTGATCACCGACGACACCGATTTCGAAGCCAGGGTATTGGCTTCGCGATTGAGCTCTTGCATCAGGAAGTCGAGCCGCTTGCCGACGGCGCCGCCCTTCTTCAGCACGCGCTCGACCTCGCCGAGATGGGCGGTGAGACGGGAGATCTCTTCGGCGACATCGATGCGCGACGCATACACGCCCACCTCCTGACGGATCCGCTCCTCGTCGAGGCTGGCTGCCGCCTCGCGCAATTTGTTGGCCAGCCGTTCCTGATATTCGGCCAGGGCCGCGGGCAAGAGCGGTTGGACCTCGGCCACCAGTTGGCGCATGCGAACGACACGCTCGGCGATCATCGCCGCCAGCTTCGCGCCCTCGCGTGCACGCGTGGCGACGAATTCTTCGATCGCCGTCGCGGCCAGCGCCAGGCATTCGGCCTGCAACGCCTCCTGCGGCAGCGACTGATCGGCCAGCACGCCGGGCCAGCGCAGCACTTCGGCTACCGACAGCGGCGTCGCCTCGGGCAGCAGCGCGCGCACGCTCGATTGCAGCTTGCCGAGCTGTTCGAGCAAGGCTGCGTTAGGCGCCAGCTCGCGCGACACAGCGGAGGACGAGACCAGGCTGCCGCGGAACTCGACCTTGCCCCGGGTGATCCTGGCGGCGATCAGTTCGCGCAAGGGCATCTCGAGGAAACGCAGTTCCTCGCCGATGCGGAAGCTGATGTCCAGGTAGCGCGAATTGACGCTCTTCAGTTCGAGATGAAGGCTGGCCAGGCCGAGATCGCGTTGAACCGCGGCGTAGCCGGTCATGCTGTGGGTCATGATGGTTTATGCAGCTTGACTGAAGCCGCATTCGACGAAGACAATCGGGCCATTAGTGTAACCTTCGTGCCATGCCGCCACAACAAATCAATCAGCCGCTGCCACCGGGGTTCCGGCTGGAAAACTATCGCATCGACCATCAATTGTCGCTGGGCGGATTCTCGATCGTCTATCTCGCCCACGACGAGGCCGGTACGCCGGTGGCGATCAAGGAATATCTGCCCAGCGCGCTGGCCCTGCGCACCGAAGGAAACGCGGTGCCGGCGGTCGGCGGCGAGCACCTTGCCGCCTTCCGTCACGGCATGAAGTGCTTTTTCGAGGAGGGACGCGCGCTCGCGCACCTCAACCACCCGAACCTCGTCAGGGTGTTGAATTTCTTCCGCGCCAACGAGACCGTCTACCTGGTGATGCAGTACGAGCGCGGCCGGACGCTGCAGGAGCACATCCGGCGGCACAAGGGGCAATTGTCCGAGGCCTTCGTCCGCAACGTTTTCTCGCGCCTGTTAAACGGCCTGCGCGAAGTGCATACGCGCAAGATGCTGCATCTCGACATCAAGCCCGCCAACATCTACCTGCGCAACGACGGCACGCCGGTGCTGCTCGATTTCGGCGCCGCCCGACAAACCCTGGTGTCCGGCGCCAAGACGCTGAAGCCGATGTACACCCCCGGCTTCGCCGCGCCCGAACAGTTCAGGCAACACAGCACGCTCGGTCCGGGGACCGACATCTTTTCCATCGGCGCCAGCATGTACGCCTGCCTCGCGGGCAGCGCCCCGCTGGCTGCCGATCTGCGCCTGGAGCAGGATCGGCTGGTGCCCGCGGCCAAGCGCTGGGCCGGCAAGTATTCGCGGCAATTGCTGGAGACCATCGACTGGTGCATGAGGCTAGACTACTCGGAACGGCCTCAGAGCGTCTTCGTGCTGCAGCGCGCGCTCGGCGAGAGGCCACAGCGCACGCCCGCCAGCCGCTGGCTGGGCGCCGTGCGCCAACGCCTGACCGACCTGATCTCGCCGTGAAATTCACCATCTACCAGGAGAGCCGCATCGGCAAGCGCGCCGTCAACCAGGACCTCGTTGCCTATTGTTATTCCCGCGAGGCGCTGCTGATGGTGATCGCAGACGGCATGGGCGGACACCTGCACGGCGAATTGGCGGCGCATATCGCGGTGCACACCATCGCCCGCAGCTTCAAGCGCGAAGCCCGCCCGTCGCTGCCCGATCCGGTCCGGTTCCTGTTTCAAGCATTGACGCGCAGCCACCAGGCGATCAACGCCCTGGCCGCCAGCCGGGACTTGGCCGAGGCGCCGCGCACCACCTGCGTCGCCTGCGTGGTACAGCGGGATGCTGCTTACTGGGCGCACACCGGCGATTCTCGCCTCTACCTGCTGCGCCGTCGCCGGCTGCTGGCGCAGACCCGGGACCATACGCGAGTGCAGATGATGCTGGACCAGGGGCTGATCGACGCCGCCGACGCCGCCGC
>JAJXTQ010000356.1 GCA_021783685.1 Pseudomonadota bacterium
TCCGATCTCCGCAGGTCGGCCTTTAGGCAGCCGCCTTCCAGCGGCTGGCGCTGGGCACGTGGCGGGCGAGAAAATCCATCTGGTCGGCGAGAATCTGGCGGTTGCACAGGATCAGGTACTCGGCCTTGTTCGGTACGTACGGTGCGTAGAGCAGTTCCATGTCGGCCTGCTCCGGGGTGCGCCCGCTCTTCCGCTGGTTGCAATTTCTGCAGGCGGTGACGACGTTCATCCACAGGTCGCGGCCGCCCTGCGACACCGGTACGACGTGGTCGCGCGTCAAGCGCACGGTGGTGAATTCGCCGCCGCAGTAGGCGCAGATATGGCGGTCGCGATGGAACAGTTCGCGGTTGTCCAGAGGCGGCACCTGGAACAGGCTCTTGGTCGCGAGCGCCTTGCCGCGGATCGCGATGATGCTGTTGGCGGTGATGCTGGAGCGTTCGCCGGTCTGGCGATTGACCCCGCCGTGGAAAGTGAAGCTGTGGTTGCCGGCAGCCCACGCGACCAGATCCTTGGCATAGTAAAAACAGGCGTGCTGCCAATCGACCCAGCGGTGCGGCACGCCGTTCAAGTCGAGCGTCAGGATCAAGGGCGGGGCGGTTCGGTCGGAGTGCATCTGCGACGTAGCATCAACCGGTTGACGGTGAGCCGCAAGACTAGCAGAGCGGGGTGAATTTTAAAAGCCGCGGCGCGGCGGCTCTCAGGGCGGCGGCAGTTCGCTGGTGTGGAAGCCGAAGCTGCCGGCCCGTCGGTCCTCGAAGTAGTGGCGCAGGGTCAGGGCGATGGTGCGGAAGGCGATTTCCTGCCAGGGAATCTCGGCCTCGGTAAACAGCCCGACCTCCAGGCTCTCGATGCCCGGGGAAAAGTCGAGATCGAGCAGGCGGGCGCGATAGATGGCGTGCACCTGGCTGATGTGGGGGACGCTGATCAGGGTGAACATCTCACCGATCTCGATTCGGGCGCAGGCTTCCTCGACCGTCTCGCGCACCGCGGCCTGGGGCAGGGTCTCGTTGTTTTCCATGAAGCCGGCGGGCAGGGTCCACATGCCCCGGCGCGGTTCGATCGCCCGGCGGCAGAGCAGCACCTTGTCCTGCCACTCGGGCAGGCTGCCCACCACCAGTTTTGGGTTCTGGTAATGGATGGTGCCGCAACTGGCGCAGACGTGGCGTTCCAGCGTGTCGCCGGGCGGAATCTTCAGGCTGACCGAGGCGCCGCAGCGGCTGCAATAATTGATCGCGGGTTCCATGGTGTCCGTTCATTCTAACCCAGGGGGCTGCCCCCGACGCCCCGGATGCATTGCAATCATTGGTTTTTCGGTGTTATAAGGATCGGAAAAGTCCGAAAAAAAGCAGTCTGACCAAGTGATGAATTTGATTGACCTGACGAAATTCGAGCAGTTGAAGGCCACCGGCGAACTGCCCTCGCCCAAGGGTGCGGCACTGGCCATCATTCGGCTGACCCAGCGCGAGGATGTTCCGCTCGCCGAACTGACCCACGCGATCAGGACCGACCCGGCCTTTTCCGGCCGCCTGATCAAGGCTGCCAACGGCGTCAATGGCATCGGCCGCCGCCCGATCGTCTCGATCCAGAATGCGCTCACCGTGCTCGGCGTGCCGGGGGTGAGATCCCTGGCCTTGAGCTTTTCCCTGATTTCGAGCTACCGCGGCGGCAACTGCGAGAACTTCGACTATCAGCGTTTCTGGTCCCACTCCCTGGTCTGCGGCATCGCCCTGCAGGCCCTGACCGTGTCCACTCACGTCAGCCAGCCGGAAGAGACCTTCTCGGTCGGCTTGCTCGCCAGGATCGGGGAACTGGCCCTGGCGACCCTGTTTCCCGAACGCTACTCCGACATCCTGGGCAGGCTGAAGAGCGAGCGGGGCAGCGTCCTGTTCGATCTCGAACAGGATGCCTTCGTGCTGACCCACAACGTACTTTCCGCGTCGCTGCTGCTCGACTGGGGCTTGCCCAAGATCTATTGCGATCCGGTGTCCTGGCACGAGTCGCCGGAGGCCCTGCCCTTTGAGGCTGGCTCGCGCCAGCACAAGCTGACGCACCTCCTGGCGCTGGCCGACGCGATCGCCGACGTCTGTCTGGCACCGCAAGCCGAGCGGCGCCAGTTGCTGCCGCGTCTGTCCCATCTGGGCACGATACTCGGCTTCGAGGCCGACGCCCTGAACAGGCTGTGCGACCAGGTAGCGCAGGACTGGCTCGATTGGGGCGCGCTGCTCAAGGTCGGTGCCGCGCCGGTGCCGCCCTTCGAGGAATTGTCTCGGCCGCTGGAGGATGCCCAGGCCGGCGGCCTGCGCGTACTGATCGTCGATGGCGATCAGGCGGCCCGCGCCACGCTGCGGGCGATGCTGGTCGAGGCCGGACACGAAGTGTTCGAGGCGGCCGACGGGCAGCAGGCCTTCGAGGCGGCGCTCGATCTGTGTCCGCAGATGATGGTGCTCGCCCGGCAGCTTCCGGGCATGGATGGCATCGAACTGACCCGCGCCTTGCGCCAGACCCGGGCCGGACGGGGCATCTACGTCTTGCTGCTGGCCTTGAGCGACGATGAAGACGAGTTGATCGAGATGTTGGAGAGCGGCGCCAATGACTTCATGGTCAAGCCCTTGAAGCCCCGGGTGCTGACCGCGCGGCTCTCCGCCGCCCAGCGCGTGATCAGGCTGCAGCAGGAGCTGGAGGGCGACCGTGAGGAGATACGCCACATCGCAGCGGAGTTGGAGGTGTCCAACCGCCGCCTGCAGGAAGTGGCGCTGACCGATATGCTGACCGCTTTTCCCAACCGCCGTTACGCGATCGAACGCATCGAGCAGGAATGGGCCGCCAGTCAGCGCAGCCATCGGCCGCTCGCCGTGATGGTGATCGACGTCGATGATTTCAAGCGGATCAACGACGCCCATGGCCACGACGTCGGCGACGAGGTGCTGCGGCAGGTGGCTGCGGCGCTGAAGAGCGGCGTCCGCGTCCAGGACGTGGTGTGCCGTTTCGGCGGCGACGAATTTCTGGTGATCTGCCCGGATACCACCCTGGAGGCGGCGCAGGCCTGCGCCGAGCGGATGCGTCGGGCGGTCGAGGCGGTGACCATCGGTGCCGGCGCTGCGGCGAAA
>JAJXTQ010000357.1:0-1813 GCA_021783685.1 Pseudomonadota bacterium
CAGAACGCGCTGGCCTATGCCAAGGACCGCCTGCAGATGCGCGCGCTGTCCGGCCCGAAGGCGCCGGACAAACCGGCCGACCCCATCATCGTCCACCCGGATGTTCGGCGCATGCTGCTCACCGCGCGCGCCTGGGCCGAAGGCGGCCGCTTCCTGGCCTACTGGGTGGCGATCTTGCTCGATCAGTCTCATCTGCATGCCGACGAGGACGTGCGCAAGGATGCCGACGATCTGGTCACGCTGCTCACGCCCATCGTCAAGGCCTTCATCACCGACAACGGTTTCGCCGCCGCCAATGAATGCCTGCAGGTGTTCGGCGGCCACGGCTACATCCGCGAATGGGGCATGGAGCAATATGTGCGCGATGCGCGCATCAACCTGATCTACGAGGGCACCAACACCATTCAGGCGCTGGACCTGATCGGGCGCAAGGTGCTGATGGACAACGGCGCCAGGCTGAAGAAATTCGGCAAGCTCGTGGCCGAGTTCGTCGAGTCCGAGGGCGTCGTCGAGTCCATGCAGGAGTTCGTCAATCCGCTGGCCGATCTCGGCGACAAGGTGCAGAAGCTCACCATGGAACTCGGCATGAAAGCCATGGGCAATCGCGATGAGATCGGTGCCGCCGCGGTGCCATATCTGCGTGTGGTGGGGCATCTGGTCTTCTCCTACGCCTTTGCGCGCATGGCGAAGGTGGCGCAGGACAAGATCGCCGCCGGCAGCAAGGAGACTTTCTACCAGGCCAAGCTGCAGACCGCCCGTTTTTACTTCGCCAAGCTCTACCCGGAAACCGCTGCCGCGATCCGCATCGCGCGCAGTGGCCTCAAGCCGCTGATGGACACCGAAGCCGTGTTCGCCTGACCCTCCCATTTCGAGGACCCGATATGACCTCCCGATTCCCGATCCGCCAAGTCGCCGTGCTGGGTGCCGGCGTGATGGGCGCGCAGATCGCCGCCCATTGCGTCAACGCCCGCGTGCCCGTGATTCTGTTCGACCTGCCCGCCAAGGACGGCCCGAAGAACGCCATCGCCGACAAGGCCGTGGCGAATCTGAAAAAGCTCAGCCCGGCGCCGCTGGGGCTGGCCGACGAGGCGGGACTGATTCGCACCGCCAACTACGAGGACGACCTTCCCAGGCTCAAGGACTGCGACCTGGTGATCGAAGCTATCGCCGAGCGCATGGACTGGAAGCACGCGCTGTACGGGAAGGTCACTCCCCACCTGGCGCCCCACGCGCTGTTCGCCACCAACACCTCCGGGCTGTCGATCACCAGCCTGAGCGAGGGGTTCGACGCCGACCTGCGCGCGCGCTTCTGTGGCGTGCACTTTTTCAACCCGCCGCGCTACATGCCTTTGGTGGAACTGATTCCCACCGCGGCGACGCGGCCGGAGATGCTCGACCAGCTCGAAACCTTCCTCACCGCCACGCTGGGCAAGAGCGTGGTGCGCGCGCTGGACACGCCCAACTTCGTCGCCAACCGCGTCGGCGTGTTCTCCATCCTGGCGGTAATGCATGAGGCGCAGAAATTCGGGTTGAGTTTCGACGTGGTGGACGACCTCACCGGCAGCAAACTCGGCCGCGCCAAGAGCGCCACCTTCCGCACCGCCGATGTCGTGGGCCTGGACACCATGGCCCATGTCATCAAGACCATGTTCGACACACTGCCGGCCGACAAGGATCCGTTCGCCGCGCTGTACGCCACGCCCGCGGTGCTCAAGACCCTGGTGGACAAGGGCGCCCTGGGGCAGAAGTCCGGCGCCGGCTTCTACAAGAAGGTCGGCAAGGACATCCTGCGCTTCGATCCCACCGTCGCCGA
>JAJXTQ010000357.1:1823-3107 GCA_021783685.1 Pseudomonadota bacterium
CGGCGGCGGCAAGGCCGACGAGATCGTCGCGCGCATGCTGAAAAAGCCCGCGGCCGAGCGCTTCAAGCTGCTGCGCGAATCGAGCAACCCGCAGGCGCAGTTTCTGTGGAGTGTGTTCCGCGATGTCTGGCACTACATCGCCGCGCATCTCGGCACGGTGGCCGACAACGCGCGTGATCTGGATTTCGCCATCCGCTGGGGCTTCGGCTGGAGCGAGGGGCCGTTCGAGATCTGGCAGGCAGCGGGCTGGACGCAAATCGCGGGCTGGATCGCCGAAGACATCGCTGCCGGCAAAACGTTGTGCAGCACTCCTCTGCCGGCCTGGGTGGCGCAGATCGACGCCGTGCACAAGCCCGAGGGCTCCTGGTCGGCGGCGGAAGGCCGCTACAAGCCGCGCCGTGAACTGCCGGTGATGCGGCGGCAGATCTTCCCGCAAAGCGTGCTGGGGGAAGCGGCGCCGAGCCCCGCCACGGCCGGGACCACGGTCTTCGAGGACGATTCCATCCGGCTGTGGACCGCGCCGGGGGCTGCCGACGTGCTGGTGGCCAGCTTCAAGACCAAGATGAACACCCTCGGGCCCGGCGTGATCGCCGGCCTGCACCGCGCGGTGGATCTGGCCGAACGTGATGACGCTGGCCTTGTGGTGTGGCAGACCGGCGAACCCTTCTCCGCCGGCGCCGACCTGCAAGCCATGCTGCCCGCTTTCATGGCCGGCGGCGCCAAGGCCATCGAACCCGAGGAGAAAAAGCTGCAGGACCTGATGCTGCGCCTGCGCTACGCGCAGGTTCCGGTGGTCGCCGCCATACGTGGCATGGCGCTGGGCGGCGGTTGCGAGCTTGCGGCCTACACGGCGCGCCGCGTGGTCGCGCTGGAGAGCTATATCGGCCTCGTCGAAGTCGGCGTGGGCCTGATCCCCGGCGGCGGCGGGCTGACCTACCTGGCACGCCGGGCCAGCGAACTGGCGCAAGCCAACGGCGCCAGCGTGGACATCCTCGCCTTCCTCAAGCAGCTGTATATGCAGCCGGCCATGGCGGCGGTGTCCAAGTCCGCCATCGAAGCGCGGCAGATGGGCTATGTGCTGCCCGAGGACGTGATCGTCATGCACAAGGATGAACTGCTGCACGTGGCCATCGGCCAGGCGCGCGGCCTGGCCGATGCCGGATATCGCCCGCCGCTGCCGGCGCGCATCGCGGTCGCGGGGCGCAGCGGCATCTCGACCATCAAGGGTCAGCTCGTGAACATGCGCGACGGTGGCAAGATCACCGCGCATGACTACGCGTTGGG
>JAJXTQ010000358.1 GCA_021783685.1 Pseudomonadota bacterium
GAACATGAAACCTCCGTCCTTTTTCCGCCGCAGCGAACTGTCGAGGACGCTGTGGCTGTTCCGGCGGGAATTCGCCGTTTGCGTGGTCTTCACCATGGTGGCGAACATCCTGATGATCATGCCGTCCCTGTACATGATGCAGGTGTTCGACCGCGTCCTGGTATCGGGCAGCGACCTGACGCTGTATGCGCTGACCGTGGTGATGGTCTTCCTGCTCGCGGTGATGGCCTTCGCCGAGTGGTCGCGTTCGCGCCTGCTGGTGCGCGCCGGCGTCAAGCTCGACCAGCAGTTGAACTCGCGCGTGTTCAACGCCAGCTTCGAGGCTCACCTCAGCCAGGCGGGAACCAATCCGGCACAGGCCTTCTCCGATCTGACCAACGTCCGCCAGTTCCTCACCGGCCAGGGCCTGTTCGCCTTCCTCGACGCGCCTTGGTCGCCGCTCTACATGGCGGTGCTGTTCCTGCTCAACCCCTGGCTGGGTTGGCTCTCGATCCTCTCCGCCCTAGTGCTTCTGCTGGTCGCCTACATCGGCCACCGGCTCACCAACGAGTCGCTGGAGAATGCGATGGAAGCGGGCATGCAGGTGAATGCTTACGTCCATAGCAAGCTGAAAAATGCCGAGGTGATCGAGTCCATGGGCATGCTGGGCGACCTGCGCCGCCGCTGGCACATCCGCCATCAGCGCTACCTGGGGGTGAATCACGGCGCCCAGGACTGGGGCAACCGCATGCAGGCGGTGAGCAAGTTCGTGCGCTACAGCCAGCAGTCGCTGGCGCTGGGCGCCGCCGCCTTGCTGGTGCTGAAGGGCGAACTGAGCCCGGTCTCGATCTTCGTCTCCAACGTCCTGATCGGGCGCGCCACCGCCCCGATCGACCTGATGGTGGGCACCTGGAAATCCTTCTTCTCCGCCAAGAAATCCTTCGCGCGCCTGGAGGCGCTGCTGGCGGCCCACCCCGAGCGCGACGCCGGCCTGATCCACGCCGCGCCGGCCGGGCGGATGCGCATCGAGGATCTGGTGGCGACCGCGCCGGGCCGCGCCATGCCCATCCTCAAGGGCCTCTCCGCCGACTTTCCGGCCGGGGAGATCATCGCCATCATTGGCCCCTCCGGCTCAGGCAAGTCCACGCTGGCGCGCGCGCTGGTCGGCATCTGGCCCTACAGCACCGGCCGCGTGACCATCGACGGCGAACTGCTCTCGAGCTGGGACCGCGACGAGCTCGGGCCCTTCCTCGGCTACCTGCCGCAGGACATGGAATTGTTCGACGGCACCATCGCTGAGAACATCGCTCGCTTCGGCGACATAGATCCGAGCAAGGTGATCCAGGCCGCGGTGCGCGCCGGCGTGCACGACATGATCCTGCATCTGCCACGCGGCTACGACACCTCGATGGGCGAGGCGGGCAGCCTGCTCTCAGGCGGCCAGCGCCAGCGCGTCGGTCTGGCGCGGGCGATGTACGGCGACCCCAGCGTGGTCGTGCTGGACGAGCCCAACTCCAATCTCGACGAGGTCGGCGAGACGGCGCTGGTCGCCGCGATGAAGAGTCTCAAGGATCAGGGCAAGACGGTGTTCCTGATCACCCATCGCACCAACATCATCGGCGTCGCCGACCGCATTCTGCTGCTCGCCGACGGTGCCATCCTGCACTACGGTCCGACCGCTGAGGTGATCGCCGCGATGCAGGCCCGGGCCGGCTCGGCGGCCCGGGATAAACACGGAGCCCAGGCCGCGCCGGAAGCGCAACCCGTCTGAGCTTTCATCGAACTCACGAAAATCAGGAATCAAGCCATGGCAATTCGGAATCCAATTCGGAATCTCTTGGGCAACGCGAAGGCCGTCCCGGCGCCGGTCGCGGGCACCGCCGTCGAAGGCGAACTCATCCTGCCCGCGGATACTTCGCGGCCGGCCAGGATCGGACTGTGGGTGCTGGGCATCGGCTTCGGCGGCTTCCTGCTGTGGGCCGGACTGGCGCCGCTGGAGGAGGGCGTGCCGACCCAGGGCATGGTCACCATCGCCACCAAGCGCAAGATCATCCAGCACCTCACCGGCGGCCTGGTGCGGCAGATCTACGTCCGGGAAGGCCAGTACGTGAAGAAGGGCGCCCCGCTGATCGCGCTCGACGATTCCATGGTGCGCGCCAACTACGAGGCGATCCGCCAGCGCTACCTGACCCTGAGGGCGATGGAGGGTCGCCTGGTCGCGGAGCGCAACGGCCAGGCCAGGATCATTTTCCACCCGGACCTGCTGAAGGAGAAGGACGATCCCCTGGTCAGGCAGACCATGGACAACCAGCAGCAGTTGTTCCAGTCGCGCCGTCTGGCGCTGCAGGCGGACCGGCAGGCGGCGTCCGAGGCGGTGCAGGGTTTGCAGGCTTCGATCCAGGGCTACCAGGGCGTGTTGAAGAGCCGCAACAGCCAGCAGGAATACATCGATGAGGAACTCAAGGGCATCCGCGAGCTGGTCAAGGAGGGCTATGCGCCGCGCAACAAGCAACTCGACCTGGAGCGGATGGCGGCCGACGCCACCGGTTCCATCATCGAGACCCAGAGCAACATCGTCCGGGCGCAGCGCCAGATCGCCGAGACCCAGGCGCGCGAAACCCAGCGCGAGCAGGAGTACCGCAAGGAGGTCGACAGCCAGCTCGCCGACGTGCGCCGCGAAGTCCAGTCCGATGAACAGAGATTCAAGGCGGCCAGGGAGGAGCTGGACCGCATGGTCATCCGCGCCCCGGAGGACGGGCAGGTGGTCGGCCTGGTGGAGCAGACGGTGGGCGGCGTCATCGGACCCGGCCAGAAGCTGATGGACATCGTGCCCCAGGACGAACCCCTGATCCTGGAGACGCGGGTGCCGCCGCACATGATCGACCACATCCACAAGGGCCTGATCGCCGACGTGCGCTTTTCCGCCTTCGCCAATTCTCCGGCGCTGGTGGTGCAGGGCAAGGTGATCTCGATCTCCTCGGACGTGCTCGCCGATCCGCGGACCGGCGCACCGTACTACCTGGCCCAGGTGGCGATCACGCCCGAGGGCGTGAAGCAGTTGGGCCATCACGAGATGCAGCCCGGCATGCCGGTCCAGGTGGTGTTACAG
>JAJXTQ010000359.1 GCA_021783685.1 Pseudomonadota bacterium
CGCCGGGATGAGGTAGTCGAGCCGCACGCGGCCCTTGCCGTCCGGCACCATGTCGCGCAGCTCGCCGCCGCGCTCGCCCAGCTTTTCCATCACCCGGCCCTGGCTCGTCTCCTCGACGTCCACGGTCAAGGCCTCGAAGGGCTCGGATTTCTGGCCGTCGATTTCCTTGATGATGACCTCGGGGCGCGAGACACCGAGCTCATAGCCTTCGCGGCGCATGTTCTCGATCAGGATCGACAGGTGCAGCTCGCCGCGGCCGGAGACCTTGAACTTGTCCGGGTCGTCGGTTTCCTCGACGCGCAGCGCGACGTTGTGCTTGAGTTCGCGCTGCAGCCGTTCGCGCAGCTGGCGCGAGGTGACGTACTTGCCCTCGCGGCCGGCGAAGGGCGAGGTGTTCACCACGAAATTCATGCTCACCGTGGGCTCATCGACGGTCAGCGGCGGCAGCGCCTCGACCTGCGTGGGGTCGCACAGCGTGTCGGAGATGGCGAGCTGCTCCATGCCGGTGAAGGCGATGATGTCGCCCGCCGTGGCCTCGGGAAACTCGACGCGCTCGAGGCCCAGAAAGCCCAGGATCTGCAGCACCCGCCCCGGCCGGCGCTGACCGGCGACGTCGATCACGGTAACCGGGGTGTTGGTCTTGACGCGGCCGCGCTTGATGCGGCCGATGCCGATCAGGCCGACGTAGCTGTTGTAGTCCAGGCTGCTGATCTGCATCTGGAAGGGGCCGTCCGGATCGACGTCGGGCGGCGAGACGCGATCGACGATCATCTGGAACAGGGGTTCCATGTTGCCCTCGGTGACGTCGGGCTCGAGGCCCGCGAAGCCCTTCAGGGCAGAGGCGTAGATGACCGGGAAGTCGAGCTGCTCCTCGGTGGCGCCCAGCCGGTCGAACAGATCGAAGGTCTGGTCCAGCACCCAGTCCGGGCGCGCGCCGGGGCGGTCGATCTTGTTGATCACGACGATGGGCTTGAGGCCGAGCGCAAAGGCCTTCTGGGTCACGAAGCGGGTCTGCGGCATGGGCCCGTCCACCGCATCGACCAGCAGCAGCACCGAATCCACCATGGACAGCACGCGCTCGACCTCGCCGCCGAAGTCGGCATGGCCCGGCGTGTCGACGATGTTGATGCGGTAATCGCCCCAACGGATGGCCGTGTTCTTGGCCAGGATGGTGATGCCGCGCTCCTTTTCCAGGTCGTTGGAGTCCATCAGCCGCTCACCGCCACCGACGCGTTCCTGGAGGGTGCCGGACTGGCGCAGCAACTGGTCGACGAGGGTGGTCTTGCCATGGTCGACGTGGGCGATGATGGCGATATTGCGAAGTTTTTCGATCACGGGGGGCTCGGGAGCGGGCAGGCCGCAAGACGGATGGGGGCGACAGTATACGGGAAAGGCTCCGCGCCGGCAGCGGCCGTGCGTGTCGGGCGGGTTGCAATCGCAGGTTCACGCCGCGCTGGACAGCGTCACGCCCGACTCCGAGAATGGCCGCTCTGATCTCGCGGTCGTGTCGCCATGCCTGATGTTCGCATTCCGCTCCTGCGGGGCCTCGCGCTGCTGCCCTTGCCGGCGCTGCACGCCATGGGCGCCGCGCTGGGAAGCTTGCTGGCGCTGTTTCCCTCGCGGCTGCGCACCATGGTCGACATCAACCTCGGCCTGTGTTTCCCCGACCGGACGCCGGCCTGGCGTCGGCGCTTGCGGCGGCGGTCCATGGCGCATCTGGGGCGGCTGCTGTTCGAGGCCGGCAAGGTGTGGTGCGCCGATCGCGCCGCCCTCGCCGCGCTGGTGCGCGACACCCGCGGCGAGCAGCACATCGTCGAGGCGCTGGCGCGCGGCGGCGCCATCGTCGCCACCCCGCATCTGGGCTGCTGGGAGATCGTCAGCCTCTATCTCGCGACGCGCTATCCGCTGACCGCCCTGTATCGCCCCCAGGAGGGCGCGCTCGATGCCTGGATCCGTGAGCGCCGCCAGCATCTGGGCGCATGCCTCGAGCCGGCCGACCAGGGCGGGGTGCGCGCGCTCATGGCCGCGCTGCGGCGCAGGGAGCTGGCCGGACTGCTGCCGGATCAGGATCCCAAGGTGGGCGGGGTCTTCGTGCGCCACTTCGGCCAACCGACGCACACGCCCGTGCTGCTCGCCCGATTGGCGCACAAGGCCCGGGTGCCCGTGATCCTGTGTTTCGCCGAGCGCCTGCCGTGGGGCCGCGGCTATCGCATCCATTTCGAACCGGTGCCGGCGGCCGTGGCCGACGCCGATCCGCAGGTGGGGACCCAGGCGCTGAGCGACGCGGTCGAGGCCCTCATCCGGCGCTGCCCGGAACAATACTTCTGGAACTACCGACGCTTCCGCCGCCGCCCGGCCGGCGAGGCGCCGGTGTATCCGCGCCGCCCGCGCCCCGCGCGGCTGTCCTGACCGGACACGGAACGCTTCAGGGCTGCGCAGCGACCCGGAGACGACGCACCAGCGCGAGCAGTGTCGGCAGATCGTCGACCACGGCGTCGGGGCGGTGGGGATGGCGCGTGGTACCGGGGAAGATCTTGTCGATCCAGGCCGCGTCCCAGTGGGCGCCGTTGTAGAACACCGAGGTCACGCGCGCTTTCTTGGCCGCGACGACGTCGGTGGTGCTGTCGCCGACATACCAGCAGGCCGCCGACGGCTCGGCGCCCAGGTTCTTCAGCGCCTTGAGAATCACGTCCGGCGCGGGTTTGCGCCGCGGCACATCGTCGCCGCAGACCAGGGTGGCGAACAGATCCTCCCAGCCGGTGCCATCGACCACGGCGAGTTCGTGACTCATGAACTCGCGGCTGCGGTTGGAGATGACGCCGAGCGTGATGCCCAGCGCGCGCAAGGCCTCGAGATTTTCCCGCATCGCCGGTTCCATGGGATGCACTTCGCCGTAGTGGTTGCGGTAGCAGCGGTCGAAGGCCTGGTGCGCCATGCGCTTGGCTTCTTCGTCCGGACCGAAGAGCAGCTCGAAGATGTCGGTGCGGGAGATCTTGCGGGCCGCCTTGATCTTGGGATGCAGCCGGCGATAGCGGCGGATGTAGCTGACCAGCTTGGCATCTTCCACCGTCTTGGACTGACCG
>JAJXTQ010000360.1 GCA_021783685.1 Pseudomonadota bacterium
GAGGACCGGCGATGGAGGTGCCGAGCAGATACTCGCCCTCGTAAAGCGTATTGGCGCGGAACATCGGGAAGACGAAATCGCGCACGAATTCCTCGCGCAGATCGTCGATGTAGATTTCCTTCACGCCCAGCAAGGATGCCTTGGCGCTCGCAGGCGCCAGTTCCTCGCCCTGCCCGAGATCGGCCGTAAAAGTCACTACTTCGCAGCGGTAGTGCTCCTGCAACCACTTGAGGATGACGGAGGTATCGAGTCCCCCCGAATAGGCCAGGACCACCTTGCGAATCGTCGACATGTCACCCTCATCAGATGCGGCCAAAATCCAGCCGCGGCCGGTTGCGCGGCCGCGAGGCGCGATGCTAGCAAAAAATGGCCATGCCGCGAAGTGTCCGGCATGCGGAGCGCAAGTGCTATGCTTGTGTCACAAAAAACTCAGGAAGTTCCGATCAGGCAACCTCATCGTCATGGCAAACAGCGTGTTGATCACCGGCGGAGCCGGCTATATCGGCGGGCATGTGGCGCGCCTCCTGGGTCAGCGCGGCGAAGCGCTGATCATTCTGGATGACCTGTCCACCGGCCATCTGGACAACGTGCGCCATGGCCAACTGGTCGTCGGCGATGCGGGCAATGCAGCCCTGCTCGAGGATCTGTTGACCCGCCACGGCATCGATACGGTGCTGCACTTCGCAGCCCGGACCAGCGTTCCGGAATCGGTCGGTCGTCCGCTCGACTACTACGACACCAACACCTGCATGATGCATACCCTGCTCGAGGCCTGCACCAAAGCGGGCGTCCGGCAATTCATGTTTTCATCCACCGCCGCCGTGTATGCCTTGCCGGCGCTCCATCGCCCGGCGACGGAGCAGAGTCCGACCGAACCCAACAACCCCTATGGTCGATCCAAGCTCATGGCCGAGTGGATGCTGCGCGACCTTTCCGCCGTGACGCCGATGCGCCACGCCATCCTGCGTTACTTCAACGTCGCCGGCAGTGCGCCCGGCGCCGGCATCGGGCCGCGCGGGCCGCAAGCGGGCCAGCTGATCAAGGTTGCCTGCGAAGCCGCCCTGGGGCGGCGTCCGTTCGTTGAAGTGTACGGCACGGACTATGACACGCCTGACGGCACCGGCATTCGCGACTACATCCACGTCGAGGATCTCGCTGCCGCTCACGTGCTGGCGCTGGACTATCTGCGAGCCGGCGGTGCATCGGTGACCCTCAACTGCGGCTACGGGACGGGACGCAGCGTGCGTGAGGTTCTGGCCGCAGTGGGCAGCGCCAGTGGTCGCCAGATCGCCACCGTGAACCAGCCCCGGCGGCCTGGCGACCTGCCGCTGATGATCGCGGATCCGGCCCGCCTGCGCGACCTGTTGCACTGGACGCCACGCTACGCCGACCTCAACCTGATCGTCCGCAGTGCGCTGGAGTGGGAACGCACGCTGACACCGATCGCATCGGATCTCGCTCAGCAGGCCGGGTGAGTCGCCGCCTGCGACGATGATTCGGCGGTGCAGGTGCCGCGCGGGGCGGCGGATCGTCCGGGCCAGCCCGACATGTTTGCGTGAAGCAAGGGTTCGTTTGCTTCCTCCCGACAACGGACATCCGGCTGCGAACACGACTCGCGAAGCACCTGCGCCGCGGTCAAGCACAACGCAGCTCGCATGATGGCCTGAATCGCGCAAGCGCTGGCTTGAGGCCGGGTCGGCCGTCGAAACAAATCTCTTGATCCATCGACATGGTCATGCAACACGGACGCGGTACCGTCGATCGCGGTTCACAAGCACTTGAAAAGGAGTTCTCGCATGAAAAAGTTCCTCATCCCCCTGGTCCCGTTGCTGGCCTCCCCTCTTGCCGCACAGGCAGAGCTCCAGAATCTCGCCGACGAGGATCTCGCAGCGATCCACGGCCAAGGCTCCTATTCCTTCAAGGCCGGCCAACTGAATCTCTATACACTCGATGCCAGCGTTCTGGGTGGATATGGTGTCGGCCCCGTCCGCTTCTCCACAGTCTATGACACGGTATACGACCGCAGTCCGGGCCTGGTGGATGCCACCAGGGAAACGGCCCTGAATGCCGGCAATGCCGCACTGGCGCCCGTCAACGTGGCGCTGCAGGCTCAGTTCGCAACCATTCCGGTTTTCGGGACCTATTTGTCCCAAACCTTCACCCCGGTGCGCTTCACCTTTACGCCTGCCGGGCTTCCGCATTGATCGATCGGTCCCGTCCGGGGGCTTGACGCCAGCGGCGGCCATCGCAGGGTGGCCGCCGCTTCCGTCCATGCCGAGTCGTCATTGCGCGACGTGATCGACACCGCCGATGCCAGCGGCGCGCGAGCCCGCCTCCGGTACCGCCCCGATGCGGCCCCTCAGGTCAGTTTTCGCAGAATCTCGATCGCCTCGGCAACGTGCCGGGTGGCGCGAAGCTGGCTCGAGAACATGTGTCGAATGACGCCGTCCCGATCGATGACGAAGGTCACGCGGCCGGGAAGAATCCCCAGCGTCGCGGCCACGCCATAGGCCTTGCGCACGGCGCCGTCCTGGTCGCTGAGCAGCACGAAAGGCAGCCGGTGCTTGCCGGCGAACTGCGCATGGCGGCTCGGCGCGTCGGAGCTGATGCCGATGACCTCGGCCCCCGCACGCTGGAAATCCTCGTACTGATCGCGAAAGGCACAGGCCTCCGCCGTACAGCCGGGCGTGTCGTCCTTGGGATAGAAATACACCACGACCGGCGCGCCCCGGTACTCCGACAGCGCGATGCCGCGACCCTCCGCATTCGGAAGACGAAAATCCGGCGCCTGATCACCCATCTTCAGTGTCTTGCTGGCCGTCATGCGGCACATCCTCCCGGCCATACGGCCCTGGTGCATCGCGAAACCATGTAGTTCGAGTATAGGCCCAACGCGGATCGCGACCCCAAAGAAAAGGGGGCTTGCGCCCCCTTCCCCGATTCAAACCAGCGAACCGTCTTACTCGGGCTTGAAGGTGCACTTGGACTTGGACAGCACCACGTTGCCCTTCTGGGTCTCGGCCTGGACGATGGCCACGCCGGGCTCGATCACCCACAGCTTGGTGACGATGTCATCGC
>JAJXTQ010000361.1 GCA_021783685.1 Pseudomonadota bacterium
CCCAGCCGAGGCCGAGGCGCTCCAGGGTGCCGAAGCGCAGGTTCTCGATCAGCACGTCGGCGCGCCCCGCTAGCTCGCGCAGGATCGCCAGTCCTTCCGGCGCCTTGAGGTCCAGCGCGACGCTGCACTTGTTGCGGTTGGCGCAAAGATAATAGGTCGATTCGCCGCCGATCTCCGGCGGCCGCCATCCCCGGGTATCGTCGCCATCGGTGGGATGCTCGATCTTCCAGATCTCGGCGCCGAGGTCGCCCAGGGTCATCGTCGCCCATGGACCTGCCAGCACGCGCGTCAGATCCAGAACCTTGATACCCGCGAGCGGCGCCATGTCTCGGATCCTTTCGGAGATCACTTGTCATCGGGGGCGCCAGTGGGGGCGCCGGTGGTGGCGCCAGCGGCCCGCTCAGTCGGCCAGCATCGCTCTGGCGATGATCGTGCGCTGGATCTGCGAGGTACCGCCGCCGATGGTGCACTGCATGCCCTCGCGGAAGTAGCGCTCCATGTCGGCTTCCGGCAACATGCCGTGCCCGCCCAGGATCTGCATGCCGTGGCGGGAGACGGTCTGCAAGGTTTCCGAACAATAGAGCTTAGCCATCGCCACTTCCTTGTCGCACCGATCGCCCTTTGTCGCGAGTTCGGCGGCGCGATAGGCCAGCAGGCGGGCAGCATCCACCTGGGTCTGCATGTCGGCGAGCAGGTGGCGGATGACCTGGAACTCGGCGATCGGCCGGCCGAACTGCTCGCGCTGCCGAGCATAGCGCAAGGCGGCATCCACCACGGTCTGCGCGTTGCCGACATAGGCGGCGGAGATGGCGATGCGTTCCAGCCGCAGGTTGGCGCCGATTATTTCCCAGCCCTGCCCCTCCGCGCCGAGCCGGTTTTCCTCCGGGACCTTCGCGTCGTCGATAAAAATCTCAGTGGTGCCAGTCGACCGCCGCGACAGGGTAGGCAGGCGGCGGATGTCGAGGCCGGGCGTGGCATTCGGTACCAGTAGCACCGAAAGCCCGGCGTGCTTGGCGGCCTCCGGATCGGTGCGCACCAGCATGGCGATCACCACGTCGCGGGCGGCGGCGCCGCTGCACCAGAGCTTCTGGCCGCGGATCACGTAGTGTCCGTCCTGGCGGGTGGCGCGGGTGCGCGTGGCGGCGGCGTCCGAGCCGGCCGACGGCTCGGAGATCGAGATGGAGAACCGCCGCGCGCCCGCCATGAACGGCTCCAGGTGGTCCCGCTTCTGCTTTTCCGTGCCGAAACGGACGACATTCATGGCGGTGAAGGTCGGCACCGCAATCGCGGCGGCGAAGTCGAACCCGTATTTACCGATCGCCTCGCACATGATCGCATAGTCGAAGATGTTCGCGCCGTGACCGCCGAACTGCTCCGGGATCAGCAATCGCAACCAGCCGGCGTCGGCAAGCTTCGCGTAGCCTTCGTACGGATACTCTCGCTCGATGTCGCATTTGCGGATGTATTCGAGCGTGATCTCCTCGTCCATGAACCTGTGGACGGTCTCGCGCCAGAGGGTCTGTTCTTCGTTCAGGAAGTTCATGTCCGGGTACCTTCCGTGCCGGAGGTCTCCGCCGGCCCCGCCCGCAGGCGCTGCTTGCGGATCAGCAGGCTGAAGTTACAGCGCATGACGGTCTCATCGCGCTGGTTGACCACCTGCAGATCGAGCGTCGCGATGCCGTGCCGATCGCCTTTCTCGCGCAGCGCCGTGATTTCGGCCTCCGCGTGGATGGTGTCGTTGATGAAGGTGGGGCGCAGGAAGCGCAGGCGGTCCACGCCGTAGAAGGCCTCCACCACCCCCGGATCGAACGGCAGCATCGCGTTGCCAACGCTGAACACGAGGCTGCCCTGCACCAGGCGCTGGCCGTACAGCGTGTGCTTCGCGAATTCGCGGTTCGCATGCAGTTCCAGCCAGTTGCCGGTGAGCATGCAGAAATTCACCACGTCGGTCTCGGTCAGGGTGCGTCCGTTCGAGACGCCCTTCTCCCCGACGGAAAGTTCCGGGAAAGGCTTGCTGATCAAGGTGGCCTCGCTGCTGGCTTCCTGTTCGACCGAACGTTTGGTATGTTCGCGCCCCGTCGGCGTCACGTCAAGGCCCCACCGCGGCGGCGTGTGTTTCCTGTTGGCACGCCGCGCTTCGGTCGCGTATGAACGGCGGGGACGAGGGCAACCGCGCCGGCGCGAGCGGTCTGCCCGTCGTCTTCCGACAGCCTGTGGCGCAGCGCGCGAGGGGACACTCCATGCAACTCAATCTGGCCGGCAAGAGCGTGATCATCACCGGCGGCGGATCGAACATCGGTCGGGCCATCAGCCTGGCCTTCGCGCGTCAGGGCGCGATCGTGACCATCGCCGACCGCGATCAGGAGCAGGGGCGCAAGACCGCCGAGGAGGCGGAACGGCTGGGCGCCGCCGCCGCCGTCGCGCTCGGCGTCGATGTAGCCCGGTGGGAGGATACGCAGCGCATGGCGGCGGAAACCGAAGCCCGGTTCGGGCGGGTGGACGTACTGGTCAACAACGCCGGCTGGACCTTCGACCGCCTGTTCGTCGAGAAGCCGCGCGAGGAGTGGGAGCGCGAGATCCAGGTCAACCTGTGGGGCGTGATCAACTGCACCCGCGCAGTGCTGGATGGGATGCTCGCGCGCGGCGCGGGCGCGGTCGTCAGCATCGGCTCCGATGCCGGCCGCATGGGGGAGTTCCGGGAAGCGGTCTACGGCGCCTGCAAGGCAGGCGTGATCGCGCTCAGCAAGTCGCTCGCGCGCGAAATGGGCCGCCGGGGACTGCGCTTCAACGTCGTCTGTCCCGGCACCACCATGCCGGCCAGCGACGAGGACATCGGCGCGGACAGCATGTGGTCGCAGCAGCTGCGCGAGTGGAACACGCCGGAAATGCGCGAGCGGATCGCCAAGGCCTATCCCCTGCGCCGGGTCGGCCAGCCGGAGGACGTGGCCAATGCGGTGGTCTTCCTCGCCTCCGATGCCGCCGGATTCATCACCGGCCAGACGCTGAGCGTGAGCGGTGGATACACCATGATGTAGCGTCCGGGGGGATGTAGCGCCCGGGGATGTAGCGCGCCGCGC
>JAJXTQ010000362.1 GCA_021783685.1 Pseudomonadota bacterium
CGCAAGCGATCCTCGCCTGCCGGGCTCATGGCGCGAAGCGGGTCGTCTGCGTCTTCGGCTGTGGCGGCGACCGCGACCGGGGCAAACGGCCGCTGATGGGCGCCGCAGCCGGCCGCCTGGCGGACGCCCTGGTGCTGACCGACGACAATCCGCGCAGCGAGGCGCCCGAGGCGATCATCGCCGCGATCCGCGCCGGGGTGCCGGGGGGCGTCCCCGTTCACGTCGAGCATGACCGACGCGCGGCGATCCGTGGCGCGCTCGCCGCCGCCACTCGGGATGATTGGGTGCTGGTCGCCGGCAAGGGACATGAAACCGGTCAGGTGTTTGCCGATCGGGAGGAGCCCTTTTCGGATCTGGCCGTGGTGCAGGACTGGCTGGGAGCTGCCGCATGATCCGGGGTGGTCTCGGCGCAGCGGCGCAACGGCTCGGCGGCCGCCTGCACGGCGCGGACGGCGCATTCGCCGGCGTCAGCATCGATACGCGGCGGCTGGAGCGAGGCGCGCTGTTCGTGGCCTGTGCCGGTAGCCAGGTGGACGGCCACGCCTTCCTCCCGCAGGCGCTCGAGCGCGGCGCCGCCGGCGCCATCGTGACCCGCTTCGATCCGGCTGTCGCACTGCCGCAACTGGTCGTGACCGATGCCCGCGCCGCACTGGTCGCACTGGCCGTCCACTGGCGCGGCGCCTTCCGTGGCCCCGTCGTGGCGCTGACCGGCAGCAATGGCAAGACCACGGTGAAGGAGATGATCGCCGCCATGCTCGGGACGCGGGGCGAGGTGTGGGCGACACCGGGCAACTACAACAACGAACTGGGTGTTCCCCTGAGCCTGCTGGGCCTCGATCCCGCGCGCCACGAGGCCGCGGTGTTCGAGTTGGGCGCCAATCATGCGGGCGAGATCGACCAGTTGACCCGGTGGGTTCGTCCGGATGTGGGGCTGATCACCCAGGCGGGTCGGGCGCATCTGGAAGGTTTCGGATCACTGGAAGGTGTGGCTCGGGCCAAAGGCGAACTCATCGCGGGCCTGGCGCCGGGCGCGGTGGCGGCAATCAACGCGGACGACGCCTTTGCGCCGTACTGGACGACGCTGGCGCCCGGGCGCGTCGTGCGGTTCGGGTTCGCGGTGCACGCCGAGGTGCGCACCGATCGCGACGCCTGCCGTGTTGCGCCGACCGACACCGGGATGGCGCAGCACTTCAGACTCATCACGCCGTCGGGTGAGGCGCAGGTGCAGCTCGGCTTTCTCGGGACGCACAACTTGCGCAACGCACTCGCCGCCGCCGCCGTGGGCGAGGCATTGGGCTGGTCCGTGGCCGAGATCGCCGCAGGACTGGGCATGGCGCGACCGGCGCCGGGCCGGCTGAACTGGCTGATCGGAACGGGCGGCGTCCGCGTCATCGACGACACCTACAACGCGAATCCGACGTCGATGGTCGCCGCGATCGACGTGCTGGCCGAGGTGCCGGGTGAGCGCTGGCTGGTGATCGGCGACATGGCCGAGCTCGGCGCCGAGGCGGCCGCCCTGCATGCCGAAACGGGCATACACGCCCGCGCGCAAGGGATCGACCGCCTGTATGCCTGGGGACCGCTCAGTGCGGCGGCGGTCGATGCATTCGGCGCCGGTGCCCGGCATTTTGCAGATCAGGGCGCACTGATCGACTGTCTTCTCGGCGATCTGGGCGGCGGCAAGGTCCCGCCCACGCTGCTCATCAAAGGATCGCGCCGCATGGCCATGGAACGGGTGGTTGCCACCCTGAAGCAGGAACACTGACGTGCTGTACTGGTTGACTCAGGAACTGGCGGCCTACCACAGCGGCTTCCACGCGTTCAGCTACATCACGCTGCGCGCGATCATGGGCATGCTCACCGCGCTGGGGCTGGGCCTGCTGCTCGGGCCGGTGCTCATCGCACATTTGGCGCAACGGCAACTCGGCCAGCAGATCCGCAGCGACGGTCCCCAGTCGCACCTGTCGAAGGCCGGCACGCCGACCATGGGCGGCGCGCTGATCCTGCTCTGCATCAGCCTGGGCACCCTGCTCTGGGCCGACCTCTCCAATCGCTACATCTGGGTGGTGCTGGTCACCACGCTGCTATTCGGTTTCGTCGGCTGGCTCGACGATTACCTCAAGATCTATCGGCGCTCGAGCAAGGGCCTCAGCGCACGCCAGAAATATCTGGGGCAGTCGATCATCGGTCTCGTGGCGGCGCTCACGCTCTATTTGACGGCCCGGGTACCGGCCGAGATCACGCTGATCGTGCCGTTTTTCAAGGACATCGCCTGGCTGATGGGCTGGGCCTTCGTGCCGTTTGCCTACTTCGTCATCGTCGGCACCAGCAATGCTGTCAACCTCACCGACGGGCTCGATGGCCTGGCCATCATGCCCACGGTGCTGGTCGCCGGCGGACTGGGCGTCTTCGCCTACGTCGCGGGCCACGTCCGCTTCGCGGCCTACCTCGGCGTGCCGCACATCCCGGGCGCGGGCGAGCTGCTCATTCTCTGCGCGTCGATCGGCGGCGCGGGGCTCGCCTTCCTGTGGTTCAACACCTATCCGGCGATGGTGTTCATGGGCGATATCGGCGCGCTCGCCCTCGGCGCGGCCCTGGGCACGGTGGCAGTGGCCGTCCGGCAGGAAATCGTGCTGGGCATCATGGGCGCCGTGTTCGTCGCCGAGACGGTGTCGGTGATGTTGCAGGTGGCTTCGTTCAAGCTCACCGGACGGCGCATCTTCCGCATGGCGCCGATCCATCACCACTTCGAACTGAAGGGCTGGCCCGAGCCGCGCGTGATCGTGCGCTTCTGGATCATCACCGTGATCCTGGTGCTGGTCGGCCTGTCCACCCTGAAGCTGCGCTGACGCCGATGCCCGCCGCCTTGAGCACCCTGTCAGCCCAGCAGCAGCGCACCGTGGTCGCCGGGCTCGGCGCCACCGGGCTGTCGGTGGCGCGGCATCTGGCGGCGCGCGGGGAAATCTTCGCGGTGGTCGATACCCGCGCCGATCCGCCGGGCCTCGCCGCGCTGCGCGCCGAGCACCCCGAGGTGCCGGTGTTCCTCGGTGCGCTGGATGTCGCCG
>JAJXTQ010000363.1 GCA_021783685.1 Pseudomonadota bacterium
GCGGCGTCCCGCCTATGGAACCGCGGCTTCCGCCTGATGGCGGCGGGACTGCCCACGACAGACCTGCCGGCAGAGATCGATGCCGTCGCCGGCGACGGCTCGATCACGCCGCCCCCGCGCCTGCCCGGCCCGCATCTGGCCACCGGCGTGGATGACGCCGGGCGCCTCGCTGCCGCGCGAAGCGCGGGTTACGGCTGGTTCGCGGGCGACTATCCGCTCCATCCCCCGCCGGGAAAATCGCCCAAGGGCGGCAGCTCCCGCGCCCTGCTGCTGAGACTGCTGGCGATGGTGGCCGCGGATGCGCCGTCGCGCGACATCGAGGCGCTGCTGAAGCAGGACCCCGCGCTCTCCTACCACCTGCTCAAACTGGTGAATTCGGTCAGCTTCGCCCTGACCACCCCGATCACCAGCTTCGGCTACGCCATCACGCTGCTCGGTCGCCGGCAACTGCAGCGCTGGCTGCAACTCCTGATCTACGCCCAGCAAGGCAAGGACACCGGCGCGCTCATGGCGCGTGCGGCGTATCGGGCCGGCTTGATGGATTCACTTTGCCAGCGGGTAGGCGGCAGCAAGGAAGATCAGGAGCGCGCCTTCATGACCGGCATGTTCTCCCTGCTCGATGCGCTGTTCGGCGCATCTCTGGGACAAATCATCGCTCCGCTCAATCTGGCCGCCGACGTCGAGGCTGCCCTGCTCAACCGCGGCGGCTGGCTGGGCGGGCTGCTCGACATCGCCGGACAATCCGGGCGGACGCCGCAGCCGGCACTCGCCGGACAACTGGCGCAGGTATTGCTGACGCCGGCCGCTTACGCTCAAGCCCAGGTCGAGGCCTGCCGCTGGGCGATCAACGTCAGCCGGGAATCATGAAGCCCGATCCCGGCACGGCGGAACTCGACGCCATCGCGCGGCTGACCGAAGCGGCGCTCGACCGGGACCCGGAGGCGCTCGGCAGCGCCATACGCGCCCTGATGGACAGTCCCCGCGGCGGATTCTTCGAGGCGCCGACCGCCGACCATGAGATCGTCAGCGAGATCAGCCACGCCGGCAATCCTCACGGCTTCTTCGCGCTGTCCGGACGCGCCGGCGGCTACGACGAGATCGGACACCGGCGTCTGGCGGCGTTGGCTGCCCTGACCGGGCGACTGCTCGACGTACATGCCGATGCCTTGCGGCGCGAGAGCGAGCTCACCGAAGCGGAACAGAACAACCGCCGCCAGGCGCAAATGCTCGACCAGATCCACGAGTCGGTGATCACCATGGATCTGGCCGGCTACATCACCAGCTGGAACAAGGGCGCCGAGCAGTTGTTCGGCTATCGTTCCGAGGAGGCGGTGGGGCGCAACATCCTGTTCCTCTACGCCGACGAGAGCGACGATGATCTGCAGTTCAACGACGCCTTTCTGGAACGCGGCGGCCGCGAGATGGAAGTGCGCAGGCGGCGCAAGTCCGGCGAGATCTTCTGGGCCAGCCTGTCGCTGTCCCTGATGCGCGATGCCGAGGGCGAGGCCGTCGGCCTGATCGGCTACTTGAGCGACATCACCGACCGTCTGGCCGCCGCCGAGGATCTGCGCCTGCACGCGAGCATCTTCGAGCACAGCGGGGAAGGCATCATGATCACCGACGCCGACGAACGCATCGTCTCGGTGAACAAGGCCTTCTGCCGCATCACCGGCTATGCGAAGGAAGAGGTGCTGGGCCGCTCCTCGCGCATGTTCGATTCGGTGCACCAGGACGAGGATTTCTACCGGCGCATGCGGGACGAGATCCGCACTTCCGGCAGTTGGCGGGGCGAAATGCTGGAGATGAAAAAGGGCGGCGAGGTCTATCCCAAGTGGGCGTCGGTCGGCGCGATGAAGAATCCCGAGGGCAGGATCAGCCACTATTTCTCGATCTTCAGCGACATCAGCGAGCGCAAGCGCGCCGAGGAACGGATCCATCATCTCGCCTATTACGACGCGCTGACCGACCTGCCCAACCGCAGCCTGCTGAATAAACTGGTGACCCAGACGCTGACCGCCGCCGCCCGCAGCCGCGCCCACGGCGCCCTGCTGTTCATCGACCTGAACCGCTTCAAGCCGATCAACGACACGCTCGGCCACGAGGTCGGCGACCGGCTGCTGAAGCTGGTCGGCTTGCGCTTCCGCGCCACGCTGCGCAGCGAAGACTTGATGGCGCGCCTGGGCGGCGATGAATTCGTGGCCGGGCTGTTCAACATCGCCCAGCGCGAGCACGCCGGCATCGTCGCCCAGAAGCTGCTGACCGCGCTCGATGAGCCCTTCCTGATCGACGGCAACGAACTGCGCCTGGGTGCTTCGATCGGCATCAGCATCTACCCCCAGGACGGCGACAACGCCGAGACGCTGCTGCGCTACGCCGACATCGCCATGTACCGCGCCAAGCAGACCCGGCAGAACGCCTACATGTACTACAGCGAGGAGATGAACCGGCGTTCCCTGGACCGCCTGAAGATCGAGACCGGGCTGCGTCAGGCGCTCGAGCGCGGCGAGCTGCGGGTGCATTACCAGCCCAAGGTGGACATCGGCAGCGGCGAGATCGTCGGCGCCGAAGCGCTGGTGCGCTGGCAACACCCGAGCGAGGGCATGATCCCGCCGGGCGCATTCATCCCGGTGGCCGAGGAAACCGGCCTGGTGGTGCAGATCGGCGAATGGGTGCTGGAGCAGGCCTGTCTTCAGGCGCTGGCCTGGCAGCGCGCTGGCCTGCCGCTGCTCAAGATCGCGGTCAATATTTCGGCGCGTCAGATCAACGCCGGCCTGCCGCGCACCGTCGCCGCCTTGCTTGGCCGACTGGGCCTTCCTCCCGCCTGGCTGGAACTGGAACTGACCGAGAGCATGCTGATGCACGGCAGCGACGAGGTCATCGACATGATGGACGAACTGCACGCGAGCGGCGTCTCGCTCGCCCTCGACGACTTCGGCACCGGCTACTCCAGCCTGTCCTATCTCAAGCGCTTCCCGATCGACACGCTGAAGATCGACCGCTCCTTCGTCGCCGGCATTCCGCGGGACGCCAACGACTGCGCCATCGCCGGGGCCATCGTCAGCAT
>JAJXTQ010000364.1 GCA_021783685.1 Pseudomonadota bacterium
TTCGTGCTCGCCCAGATGAAACGGCTCGGCGAGTTTTTGCGCCAGTTCCCCGGCGATCCGGCCGGCGGCGCGTCGGGCCTGGGCGGCATCGTTCCCCAGATCGTCCAGGAGCAGCGCAAATTCGTCGCCGCCCAGGCGGGCCGCGCAGCGCGCGCGCGGATAGGCCTGGCGCAGCCGATGGGCGATCTCGCACAGCATCTGATCGCCGACGCCGTGGCCCAGGGCGTCGTTGATGATCTTGAAGTGATCGAGGTCGAGGACGATCAGGGTGCCCTCCGCACCGCCGGATCGGCGGCTTCCGACGGCCTCCGAAAGGCTCTCCCAGAGGGCGCGGCGATTGGGCAGGTCGGTCAGCGCATCGTGATAGGCCAGGTGCCGCAGACGCTGCTGCGCCTGGATGAGACGGGCACGTTCGGTGCGCAGGTCCTCGATGCCCGTGGCCAGCGCGTCGCTCTGCAATCGCATCTCGCGAGTCAGCGTACGGCTGACCAGCAGGACCAGGGCCAGGAACGGGACGGCATCCCAGTCGATCGAGCGGATGCCCGCGACCGTCACGTATTCGGCATAAGCCTGGGCGGCCAGCTGGATCGGGATGTAGATCGCCAGGGGCAGAGCCCGATCGCGCGTCCCCAGGCGCCACAGGAC
Organism: Pseudomonadota bacterium; assembly: GCA_021783685.1. Next base: position 646 of record JAJXTQ010000364.1, read on the forward strand.
CCAGCAGCGCCAGATCGCCCACAGATAGACCATGAAGGTGGCGAGGTAGTAGAACCAGGCAAAACGCGCCGGTGCCCCGGAAAACTGCTTGATGCTCTCGCCCCAGGGCAGGGTGAGCGGCGACAGCGGGGTGATGCCCGACAGCAGCAGGCTGGGCGTTGATGCCAGGTCGAGCGCCAGGAGCACGGCGAAAATCGCGGCCGCGGCCGCAAGCCATCGGCGCCAATGACGCAGTCCGGTGTACAGGCCGAAAAACCAGACCGCCGCCGGGAACACCAGGCAGGCGATGGCGACGTGCGCGCGCTCGACCGGCACGATCGAGCGGACGTCGTCGAGCATCTGCAGCTCGGTCGAAAGCGCGTTGTAGGCCCCGACCAGCAGGCAGAACCAGCCGAACGCGAGGTAGACCCGGTCCGTGCGATGCTGCAAGCCGACGTGCATGAAGTGGATGCCGGCAAACAGGCAGACGCCTGTCGCCATCCACAGCAGCGGTAGCCAGACGGCCATGCGCGTTCCGTGCCCGGTTGCCCCGTGACGCGGCTACTGTCGCATATTCATGGACGGCCGGGTGCACGGTGCCCCGATTCCGGTCGTCGACGAAAGAAGCCCGCTGCGCCGGCCCCTGCCGCGTCGAGCCGGGGTCGTCCCGGAAGGCTCAGCCGCCGAGCGTCTCGCGCATCATGGAGCCGAGCTCGGCTTCGTTGATCGGCTTGGTCAGGTAGCCCCTGGCACCCTGGCGCAGCCCCCAGACCTTGTCGGTTTCCTGGTCCTTGGTGGTCACCAGGATGATCGGGATGTGCGCGGTGCCGGGATCCTTGGAGATCGTGCGGGTGGCCTGGAACCCGTTGAGGTTCGGCATCACCACGTCCATCAGGATCAGGTCGGGTTTTTCCCGGCGCGCCGCCTCGACGCCGGCGGAACCATCCTCGGCGGTGACGACCTGATGGCCCAGCTTTTCGACCATGCGCTTGAGGCCGACCAGCTGCGAGGGCGAATCGTCCACGATCAGGATGCGCGCCATCAATGTTTCCCCATGCTGCGGAATGGAATCGAACCCGGGAGGCTTTCATTATCACCCGGAGCGCCATGTTCGCGAAAGGCGGGCGAGAGCGCCACGTGTCGCCAGCGTGGGCGCAAACAACCGCGAACAGCGCCGATCCGCCGTCTCACGTGGCGATCTTCACCAGCGTGCGGCCAAGCGATGCTCCGGCCAGCATGCGGGCAAAGACTTCCGGGAGCGCGGCCAGCTCGATTTCCCGGGTTGCGATCGCGTCCAGTCGTGCCGGTTTCCAGTCATCCGCCAGGTGCGCCCACACGCGCTCGCGCTGATCGCGTGGCGTGGCGGCCGAGGCGATGCCGAGCAGGCTGACGCCGCGGATGATGAAGGGCATCACCGTGGTGACGAGATCGGCGCTGGCCGCGAGGCCGCATGCGGCGACGTTGCCGCGGGGCGCGATCAGCGGCAGCAGGCCGGCCAGCGTCGGACCGCCCACGTTGTCGAGCGCCCCACCGTAACGCACGGACTCGAGCGCGCGCTGGCCGGGTTGGAAGGCGCGGCGGTCGAGCACTTCGCGGGCCCCCAGGGCGCGCAGGAAATCGGCGTGCTCGGGTTTGCCGCTGATGGCATGCGTCTCGTAGCCGGCGCGGCTGAAGATCGCCGTCGCCAGCATGCCGACGCCGCCGGTCGCGCCGGTGATCGCGATGGGGCCGAGCGGCGGACACTGATGATTGTCCTGCATGCGCAGCAGCGACAAGGCGGCGGTGAAGCCCGCGGTGCCGAGGATCATGCTCTCGCGCAGGCTCAGGCCTGCGGGCAGCGGGATCGTCCAGTCGGCCTCGAGCCGTGCATACCCGGCGTAGCCGCCATCGCGGGTTTCCGACAGGCCGCTGCCGGTGCACAGCACGGCATCGCCTTCCTTGAAACGCGCATCGCCCGAGGTCACGACGTGACCGGCGACGTCGATGCCGCCGACCAGCGGCGAGCGGCGCAGGATACGGCCCGTGCCGCTGCCCGCCAGCGCGTCCTTGTAGTTGACCGACGAGTAGGCGACCTTGATCACCAGCTCGCCGGGATTGAGATCATCCAGTGCGAGCGACTCGATGCCCGCCCGGTGGCCCGTGGCGTCGCTGTGGATACGGAAGGCTTCGAAACGGTCGCGGATCATCGCCTGGGTCATCCGGATGCGTCGATGTCGTGCGGTTCGCCGGATCCCGTGCCAGCGGCCCTCCATGGCCGGCACGGGACGAGGTCCCCCGGACCTCAATTGACCTTGTGGATGGCGCGCTTGTCCACGGCCATGGCGGCTTCGTGCACGGCTTCGCTGAGGGTCGGGTGCGCGTGGATGATGCGCGCCAGGTCCTCGGCCGAGCCCTTGAACTCCATCGCCACCACGGCCTCGGCGATGAGTTCGGAGAC
>JAJXTQ010000365.1 GCA_021783685.1 Pseudomonadota bacterium
GTCCGGCCATGACGTTCTACGCCGGCGCGATGTTTTCATCGATTGCCCTGCTGGGTCTGTCCGTGAGGCGGTAAGCCGTCTTGACAGCCATCGCCATTGGCACAGGGAATGTGGAAAGCTCGCTGCGGTCGTGCTCAGCCGAAACGAAAAGCGCTTTCGACCGCGCCCATGACGCGATCCTCGAAGCACTTTACCCCGCTGTCGGTGCCCGCAGCACCGGCGGCAACCAGGAGCGGGATCAGATGTTCTTCGCGCGGGGCGGCATCCCGTGCACCGGGTGCGCGGAACCAGTCCGACAATCGCCGCGCGCGCTCGGCCGCATCGGGATGGGTCACCGTCTCGGTGAGCCAGGCGTCGAATTCGCGTCCATGAATGTCTGTCACGTCTCCCCGCAGCGCGTGCATCATCACACCCATATTGTGGTAAGTGTTGCCGGAGCCGATGATCAGCACGCCTTCATCGCGCAACGGCGCCAGCGCCCGCCCGGTCGCAAGATGCGCAGCCGGATCGAGGTCAGCGCGCAACGACAGTTGCACGCAGGGGATGTCCGCTTCGGGGAAGGCCACTTTCAGCGGCACGAACACCCCGTGGTCGAAACCACGTTGGGTATCGAAAGCGCATGGCAAACCCGCCGCTGACAACAGCCCTGCCACCCGCACTGCCAACTCCGGTGAACCGGGCGCAGGCCAGGTAAGCTGGTAGGTGTGGGGCGGAAAGCCGTGGTAGTCGTAGAGGAGCAGCGGCGCGGCGTTCTTCTGCACGGTGAACTGCGGCGCTTCCCAGTGGGCCGAGATAACCAGCAGTGCGCGCGGCTGCTCCGGCAAGGTGGCGGGAAGACGTTCCAGAAACGCGCGGTGACGGTTCCACGCATCGGGCGGGTCCCACGCCATGAAGAAGCATGGCCCGCCCCCATGGGGGATGAAGAGCGTGGGCTGGCGCATCACAGTTCGGTGTAGCCCTTTGCGTCCGGCGTGTAGAAGGTGGCCGGATCGGCGGGCTTGATCTCGCCACCGGTCTTGAGCTTTTGCACCAGATCCGGGTTGGCGATGAAGGGGCGACCAAAGGCCACGAGGTCGCCCTTACCCGCATCGAGATCGGCGTTCGCCCGCGCCGCGTCATAGCCGCCGGAGAGGATGTACTTGCCCTTGAAGCGGGCGCGCAGATCGGCTTTCAGTTTCTCGCTCACCGGCGGCGCACCCATGGAGCTGTGATCGACCACGTGGATATAGACCAGGCCGAAGTCGTTCAGCGCCTCGATCAGGCGCACATAAAGCGTATCCATCTCGGCATCCGGCGTCATGCCGTTGAACACGCCGTAAGGCGAGATGCGTATGCCGACCCGCTCGGCGCCGATGGCCTGAGCTGCCGCGCGGGCCACCTCCACCGCGAAGCGGATGCGGTTGTCGACCGAGCCGCCCCAGCGATCGGTGCGCTGATTGCTCGCGGTGTTGAGGAACTGGTCGATGAGATAGCCGTTGGCGCCGTGCAGTTCGACGCCGTCGAAACCCGACTCGATGGCGCGTTTGCACGCCGTCGCGTATTCCGCGATGGCGGCGGCGATGTCTTCCTCACTCATCATGACGGGCAGGGGATGGGGCTGCATGCCTTGCGTGTCCGTCCACATCTCGCCCGGCGCGGCGATGGCCGACGGCGCGAGCAGGCGCGCTCCCGGCGGCAGGTTGGCCGGATGCCCCACACGCCCGGTGTGCATGAGCTGCACGAAGATGTGACCCCCAGCGCCATGCACGGCATCGGTCACCCGACGCCAGCCGGCCACCTGCTGATCGGAATAGATGCCGGGGATGCGCGCATAGCCCAGGCCGTTGGGCGAAGGCGAGGTGCCCTCGGTGATGATCAACCCCGCCGCGGCACGCAGGCTGTAATACTTCGCCATCAAATCATTGGGCACATTGCCCAGCGCGCGCGAGCGGGTCATGGGCGCCATGACGATGTGGTTGGGCAAGGAAAGGGGGCCGAGCTGGATCGGTGTGAACAGCGTTGTCATCATCGTTCTTCTTATGTCGAGGTGGGGATCAGGCCTTCGGCCGTGAGCGCGGCCTGGACTGCCGGGCGGGCGGCCACTCGGCCAAGATAGGCGGTAAGCGCCGGCCAGGGCGTGAGGTCGAGGTCGACATATTTGCCCCAGCCGAGCACGGTGAAGAGATAGGCATCCGCCACCGTGAAGGTGTCGCCCATCGCGTAGGGCTTGCCCGTCAACAGCCGGTTGGCATGCTCGATGCGGCTCACAAGCTGCGACTTGATGACGGCTTTCGTCTCGTCCGGCAGTTTCGGGTTGAACAGCGCGCCAAAGCCCTTGTGTAACTCCGTGGAAATGAAGTTGAGCCATTCCATCAGGCGGTAGCGTTCCATCGTGCCCGCCGGCGGCGCCAGGCGTTTTTCCGGCACTTGATCGGCCAGGTACTGCACGATGGCCGGGCCTTCGGTGAGCACCTGCCCATCGTCGAGCTGCAAGGCCGGGACATAGCCATTGGGGTTGATGGTCTTGTAATCGGCGCCGGTTTCGGTAACTGCGCGCTGGAGATCGACCCGTTCGAGGCGGAAATCGAACCCGCCTTCACGCAGGACGATGTGGGGCGACAGCGAACAGGCGCCGGGACTGTAGTAGAGCTTCATGGTTTGCCTCACGGTTTATTTGCGGGAGTTAGTCTTATAAAGTAACCTTCATCCTCAAACAAGAGGGCACGTGTACCGCCCATGGTTACTTTGAGGGAACCAATATGATTCCAGATGACACGCTTGCCGAAGCCGCTTCACCCCTTGATCTGCCGACGCCGTCGAACGGACACCGGACCTGTCCGGTACGCGACGTGCTCGACCGCCTGGGCGACAAGTGGTCGACGCTGATTCTCGTGACCCTGTCCCAGGGTCCGCAACGATTCAATGCCCTGGCCCGCGCCGTGCCCGACATCTCGCGCCGGATGCTGACCGAGACACTGCGCCACCTCGAACGCGACGGACTCATCTGGCGCGAGGTGACCCCATCGACACCGCCGTCGGTGGCCTACGGGCTGACGCCGCTTGGAACTTCGCTGATGCC
>JAJXTQ010000366.1 GCA_021783685.1 Pseudomonadota bacterium
CGCCACCATCAGCAGGCCGATCAGGAGCAGATGCCCGGCCACCGCCACGGCGAGAGCGCTCGTGTCGGCGGGCGGGTGGTGCGTGATGCGCCGGCGCGTCACGGCGTCCGGTAGCTGAGCGTGAGGTAGCCGGCGCGGCCCGGCTGGGCGTAGGTGGCCGCGGTTTCATAGTCCCGGTCGAGCACGTTCTCGATGCGGGCCTGCACCGCCCACTGCGGCGCGAACAGCCATTCGGCCCGGACATCGACGCGGCCGTAGCCGGCGAGCGGAACCGTGTTCGCCGCATCGTCGAAACGGCCGTCCTGAGTGAGCAGGGTGGTGCCCACGCGATAGGCGCCGAACGATCGGTCGACTTCCACGCGGGCGCTGGTTTCGGCGCGGCGCGGCAACTCGCCGCCGGTGGTGCGGTTTTCGGTATCGAGCACGGTCAGCGCGGCATGGGCACGCCAGTCCTCGGTGCGCCAGGTGACGCCGCCTTCCGCGCCGTCGATGCGTGCGCGGTCGATGTTGTCGACCGTGGCTTGCGCGGCGTCGAAGATGATCAGATCGTCGATGTCGTTGCGGAACACATTCATGTTGAAGCCGAGCGCCGCCAGATCGTAGCGCAGGCCAAGCTCGACGTTGCGCGCGGTCTCGGGGTCCAGATCGGGATTGCCGCCATAGAAGCCGTCGTTGGGGTAATACAGGTCGTTGAAGGTCGGCGCCTTGAAGGCCGTGCCATAGCTCGCGGTCAGGCGCAGGTCGTCGCGCAGCGCCATGCCCCAGGTGGCATTGCCGGTGGTCTGGGCGCCGAAGGATTCGTCGTCGTCGCGGCGCAGCCCCAGGATGAACTGGTGCCGGCCCAGCGCGAACTGGTCCTGGGCGAAGACCGCCCAGTTGTCGCGGCTGTCCTCGGTGAAGGCGGTGGTGCCGTCGACGCGGTCGCGCCAGCCGTCCAGCCCGACGGTGAGCAATTGCGCGCCCGGCAGGCTGAGGTCGTTTTGCCAGCTGGCGCTGCTGCGCCGGGTGTCGAAGGTGGACAGGTCGGCGCCGTCGATCAGGCTGTCGGATTCATCGCGACTCTCGCCGACGGTGAGGCGGCTGTACCAGCCCGCGGCCAGTTCGCCACCCAGATGAGCGCTCAGCACCTGCTGGACGAAATCGGTCCGGTTGGGGAAGCCGTCGTAGTCGGTGCGACCCTGCGCGCGCAGCGCCTGAGCGCCCAGCTCGGCCCCGTTGCAGAGGCGGTGCGTCGCCCCCACGTTCAGCGCCGTGTTGCGATAGCGGTCGTCGTCGGGCTCGATCGGGGTGGGCCCGAAACTGCCCGCGACGCCGTCTTTCTGGACGTCATAGCCGTCGCTGCTCAGGCCCGAAGCGGTGAGGTGATAGCGCGTATCGCCGAGCGCGCCGCGGGCGGCGACCCGGCCGCTGAACGTGCCGAAGCTGCCGCCGGTGGCGCTCGCCTCCCAGCCGCTGCCGCCGCTCGCGCCGGGCCGGGTGAAGATCTGGATCACGCCGCCCAGCGCGTCGGCGCCGTAGAGGCTGGCGCGCGGCCCGCGCACGATCTCGATGCGCTCGATCTGCTCGGGCGGGATGAGTTCGAGAGACGCGGTGCCGGTGGTGGCCGAGCCGACGCGGATGCCGTCGATCAGCACCAGGGTCTGGCCGGCGCTGGTGCCGCGCAGGCTGACGGCGCTGAGCTTGCCGAAGGCGCCGCTGCTGGACACGTCGACGCCGGGTTGGCCGGCCAGCAGATCGGGCAGGCTCGTCGGGCGCAGCCGCTCGATGTCTTCGCGGGTGATGACGGTGACCGGCGCGAGGCTGTCATCGACGGTCTGGGCGGTGCGCGTGGCCGTCACCACGACGGTTTCGGCGGTCTCGTCGACCTGGGCCTGGACTGCACCGACGGGCAGCAGCATGCAGGCCAGCAGCGAAGGACGGCGACGCAAGGGATGATCCATGTTTTTTGTTCCTGCCTGAGGGGTGACTGGTCTGGTGAACCAGCGCGCAGGCGGGAAAACCCCGAAGCAGGGCCCGCAGATCGTCGATTTGCGGCCATTGCCCGGCCGTGTCGCCCGCCGCAACACGCATCTGGACCTTGTCCGCACAGGCCGGTCTCCGGGCTGATGAGTGGCCGAAGCGCGTCGGCCGGCGCGGACCGCCTTCCCGTGCACAGGGCACAGTGGCTGCAAGGACCGCGCGTCACTCAAACACCGTTGCGGGGGCAGCGTTGGAATGGGCCTCATGGGCCGCACCAACTTCCCGTTTCACCCGCGCGACTCGCGCCACGCGGACACCTGTGGGATTTCAGGTGGGGCCAGCCTACGGGGCAGGCGGGGGGGTGTCAACGGCGCACGGCCGCTCAGTCGCGCCGCCGCAGATACACCAGCAAGCTGCGCTGCCGCGCCGAGCCGTTGTCGTCGCTGACCAGGAGCAGCCCACGCGAACCGATGCGGGTCATGCCTTCGAAGTTGTCCAGCAGCCAGCCGTCCTGCAGGCGGAACAGGGCCAGCGTCTCGGGACGGATGGTGAAACCGTCGGTCTCGGGCAGGTCGAACCGGCGCAGCGCGATCTCGAGGCGGCCCCCGTCATAGCAGCGCTCCAGCGACAGGAATTCGTCCCCCGCCCAGGCGTTCAGCGCCACCAGCGCGCAGCGCGGCCCGCTGTGGAGCAGATAGGGATGCCGACGCCCGGACAAATCGAACAGCGGTGTGTGCCCGGCCGGCATGAAACCGGGCGGCGGGAACTCGGGCGCACTGAGCAGGCCGCGGCGCGGATGCCAGGCGAGCGCCTCCAGCGCGGCGTTGGGCGTGTCGTAGCGCCGGGGGTCGGCAAACGGCGCAGGCAGCGGCACATCGGCCTGCCAGCGGCCCTGGCGGTCGATGCGGGTGATGCGTGGGCTGCGCTCGAAGGACACGAACAGGGCCGGTGCCCCATCCGGTCCGGGCGCCAACGTGAGCCCTTCGGCGTCGCGCCAGCGGCCCGTGAGCGGCCGGCCGGCGGCGTCGGTCAGGGGATGGCTGTCCAGCAGCCGCACATCGGTCAGCCGATCGATTTCA
>JAJXTQ010000012.1 GCA_021783685.1 Pseudomonadota bacterium
CATGTGACGACCTCGCGCGACATCCTGATGGCGATTGCCCAGGGTCGCGGACCGATGCGCTACCTCCTGGCCTTGGGCTATGCCGGCTGGAGCGCGGGACAACTGGAACAGGAAATGCGCGACAATGCGTGGCTGGCGGTGCCCTCCGATGGACGGATCATCTTCGACCTGCCGGCGCCCGAGCGGCTCGCCGCGGCCATCGGCTTGCTGGGGGTCGACTGGCGCCAGATCGGCAGCGAAGCAGGCCATGCGTGAGCGTGACCGCTGCCCCTGAATTTCGCACGTTGCTGGGCTTCGATTATGGTGCCCGTCGCGTCGGCATCGCGGTGGGCCAGACGGTGACCGGCAGCGCCTCCCCGCTGACCATCCTGCAACAGCCGGCCTCGACCGAATTCTGGCGCCAGCTCGATCGACTCGTGGCGGAATGGCGACCCGACGCGCTGATCGTGGGCCAGCCCTTGCACGCCGACGGCAGCAGCGGCGCCATCGCGCAGGCGGCCGCGACCTTCGGCGCGCAACTGGGCGAGCGCTATCGCTTGCCCGTGATCGCCGTCGATGAACGCCTCACCTCCTGGGAGGCCGATCAAGTGGCACGCGAGCTGCCCGCCTCGCGCCGGGACGCCGTTGCGGCCAGCCTGATTCTGATGACGTATCTGGAAGGACGATCTGCATGATCCTGTGGGACACGCCCCGGGTGCACGCCCATATCGACGCGCTGGCCAGCGCCATCGCCGCGCGCTATGCCGCGGCTGCCGCGCCGCCCCTGCTGATCGGTATCCACACCGGCGGGGCCTGGCTGGCCCATGCCCTGTACCAGCGGTTGCAGGATGCACTCGATCTCGATGAACCCGCGGGGAGCGTCGATGTGAGCTTCTACCGCGACGATCTGGCGCGCAGCGGGGTGCCGGCGCAGGCCCGGCCGTCGCAGGTGTCGACCTCGGTCGATGGTCGCGAGATCGTGCTCGTGGACGATGTGCTCTACACCGGGCGCACGGTCCGGGCCGCGATGAACGAGCTGTTCGACTACGGTCGCCCCGCCGCCATCCGGCTGGCCGTACTGGTCACCCGCAACGGCCGGCAACTCCCCATCGCGCCGGACTTCCCTGCCGAGATGCTCTCGCTAGAAGCAGGCGAACGCATTAAACTCGCCGGGCCCGATCCGCTGCAACTGCACCTGCTCCGGAGCCCCCCGCCCGTCCATGATGCGACCGAACCCGCCTGACGCCCCGCCGCTGCGCCATCTGCTGACCACCGATGGCCTGAGCCGCCCACAAATCGTGTCCATCCTCGATCTGGCCGAATCCTTTCTGCCGGTGGGCGAGCGCGAGGTCAAGAAGGTCCCGCTGTTGCGCGGCAAGACCGTCGTGAACCTGTTCTTCGAGCCCAGCACACGCACGCGCATGACCTTCGAGCTGGCCGCCAAGCGCCTGTCGGCCGACGTGCTGAACCTGGAGGTCGGGAACTCGTCGACCCGCAAGGGCGAGACCCTGCTCGACACGCTGCAGAACCTCGAAGCCATGCAGATGGACATGCTGGTCGTGCGCCACGCCGAAAGCGGCGCAGCGGATTTCTTTGCCCGTCATGCCGCCCCGCACGTCAGCGTGCTCAACGCCGGTGACGGCCGTCATGCCCATCCGACGCAAGCCTTGCTGGACATGTTCACCATCCGCCGCCACAAACGCGATTTCACGCAGCTCGCAGTGGCCATCGTCGGCGATGTGGCGCACTCACGGGTGGCCCGTTCGCAGATCCATGCCTTGCGCATTCTGGGCGTTCCGGACATCCGCGTGGTGGCGCCACGCACCCTGCTGCCGACCGCCATCGAGAGTCTCGGTGTCCGGGTCTTCGCACGACTCGAACCCGCCCTGCGCGACTGCGATGTCGTGATCGCCTTGCGCTTGCAGCGCGAACGCATGCAGGGCACGCAATTGCCGAGTGAAACCGAATACTTCCGCCACTACGGATTGGACCCGGCGCGGCTCACCCTGGCGCGACCCGATGCCATCGTCATGCACCCCGGCCCCATCAACCGCAACGTCGAAATCGCCTCGGCGGTGGCCGACGGACCGCAATCGGTGATCCTGGAGCAGGTCACCAACGGCATCGCGGTGCGCATGGCCGTCATGGCGCTGACGCTGGGACAGGCACCGGCACGGAGCGGCACGGCATGACGGCATTGACGATTGCCGGCGGGCGCATCATCGACCCCGCCAACGCAGTGGATGCGCAACAGGATCTGCATCTGCGGGATGGGCGCGTACTGGCCGTGGGGCCAGCGCCGGCGGGCTTTCAGGCCGAGACGCGCATCGATGCGCATGGCCGCTGGATCCTGCCGGGCCTGATCGATCTGTGCGCCCGCCCCGTTCCCGATCTGCCGCGCGAACTGCGCGCCGCGGCGGCGGGCGGCGTGACCAGTCTGTGTGTGCCGCCCGAGGTCGGTCCCTGCATCGACACGCCGGCAGTGGCCGAGCGCCTGCTCGAACAGGCCCGGCGCGCCGGCAGCACGTGGGTGCATCCCGTCGGCGCACTCACCCGTGCGCTCGCCGGAGAACAGCTCGCCGAACTGGCCGCGCTGCAGGACGCCGGCTGCGTGGCCGTGAGTCCCGGCGCCGACACCATCGCCGACAGCCGGACGCTGCGTCAGGCGCTGGCCTATGCCGCGAGCCACGATCTGCTGGTGATGCTCAGCCCGCGCGATCCCTGGCTGCACCGCCACGGCTGCGCCCATGAGGGCGCCACCAGCACCCGGCTCGGACTGCCCGCCATTCCGGGCATCGCCGAATCGATCGGCCTGGCCCGCGATCTGGCGCTGGTGGAACTCACGGGCGTGCGCGCACATTTCTGCCGCATCTCCAGCGCGCTGTCCCTGCCCCTGCTGCAGCAGGCCCGCGCACGCGGCCTGCCGGTGACGGCCAATGTCGCCGTCCATCATCTGCATCTGTGCGATACCGATCTCGCCGCGTTCGATACCCTGTGCCGGGTGGATCCGCCGCTGCGCGGCGCAGCCGACCGCGACGCTCTGCGCGAGGCGATCGGGCAAGGCACGATCGAAGCCGTCTGCAGCGACCATCACCCCCTGGGCGCCGATGCCAAGCGCATGCCCTTCCCGCAGGCCGCGTCCGGTATGGCGGGTCTGGAAACCCTGCTGCCGCTCACACTCGCGGCGGTCTGGGAGGGCCGGATGTCGCTCGAACGCGCCATCGCCGGGCTCACCATCGGGCCTGCGCAGATCCTGGGCTTGCCGCTGGGCACGCTCACCGCCGGCGCCGCAGCCGATCTGTGCATCGTCGATCCCGAGCAGCGCTGGACGCCGGATGCCACGACGCTGGTCAGCAGTGGCCACAACACGCCCTTCCTGGGCCGCAGCCTGCGCGGTCGGGTCACCCACACCCTGCTCGGCGGCCGGATCGTCCACCGGCTCGACGCGCCTCCGAGGGACGCGCCATGACAGCGTCGCATCGCGGCACCATCTTCATGGAGGAAGCGCGCATCCTCGCGCATCACTCCCCCGCCGCCGAACAATGGCTGCTGACGCTGGAGGCGCCCGAGTGCGCGCGGCGCGCCGAGCCGGGCCAGTTCGTACACCTGCAGTGCGACCCCGCCCTGCCCATGCGCCGCCCGCTGTCCGTGCTGCGCGTGAACCGCGATCAAGGCTGGGTCGAGATGCTCTACAAGGTCGTCGGCCACGGCACACGCCTGCTCGCGCAGCGCGCCGTCGGCCAAAGCCTGAGCCTGATGGGCCCCATCGGTCAGCCGTTCCGGCCCGACCCCGAGCGCCGCCACGTGCTGCTGCTGGGCGGCGGTGTCGGCATGCCGCCCATGATCTTCCTCGCCGATCACCTGCGGCGCGAGGCCGGCTGGCGGCCCATGGTCTTTCTGGGTTCCGAACTGCCCTTCCCGTTTCCGACCCGGCCCTCACGGCTGCTCATCCCCGGCCTGCCGTCCGATGCCATCGGCACCCTGAGCCTGCTGGAGGATTGGGGCGTCCCCTGCCGGCTGAGCAGCGCCCAGGGCCAGCCCGGCTGCCATGCGGGCTATGTCACGGATCTCGCGCGACACTACCTCGAAACCCTCGATACAGAGGAACGCCGGCACGTGGCGATCCATGCCTGCGGGCCCGACCCCATGCTGCGCGCCGTCGCGCAACTGGCGCGAGCCTTCGACTTGCCGGCGCAGGTGTCGCTGGAGGAATACATGGCCTGCGCGGTGGGTGGCTGCGCCGGCTGCGTGGTGCCCGTGCACACCCCGCAGGGCGTCGCCATGAAGCGCGTCTGCGTGGATGGTCCCGTCTTCCCCGCCGAGGCTGTCTATCCGGCTTGAGCCAGAACCCACGGTCGAATCCGGCCGGCATGGCGCAGGCACAGGGCAGCGCGGGCGTGGTCTTCTCATTCTGAGCGTGCTCCGCCACAGGGCATTCGCGACCACCGGCAAGAAGCCGATGGTGAACGCCCGCCGCGGCGCGGCTGCTGGGGGCTTGCCTCATCCGACCGGGGCAGCGAGACTCGGCGGATGAGCGAGAAACCCCACGCGCCGGCTTGCGAACGCAACCGCGGGCCCATCCTCGACGTGCTGCGCCGCCATTTCGCGGACCGGCGCCGCGTCCTGGAAATCGGCAGCGGCACGGGGCAGCATGCCGTGTACTTCGGCGCCGCACTGCCGCATCTGGCGTGGCAGACCTCGGATCGCCGCGATCAGCACGAGGGCATCCGCGCCTGGCTGGACGAGGCCGCACTGCCCAACGTGCTGCCACCGCTCACCCTCGATGTGGCGGCCGACGGCAACTGGCCGGCCCACGACTATGACGCGGCGTTCAGTGCCAATACCCTGCACATCCTGTCCTGGCCCGAGGTCGAGGACTGCTTCGCCGGGCTCGGCCGCGTCCTCACGGACGAGGCGCGGGTGGTGATCTACGGCCCGTTCAACGTCGATGGCGACTTCACCAGCCAGAGCAACGCCGAATTCGACCGCTGGCTCAAGGCGCGTGATGCGCGGATGGGCATCCGCGATCTCGCCGCTGTGGCGGCCTTGGCCCGCGCGATCGGCCTGCGGCTCATCGATGATGTCCCGATGCCGGCCAACAACCGTTGCCTCGTCTGGCAACGCCAGCCGTGATTTCGGCAGGCCGCGCTCCGCCTGCGGCTCCAGCCGATCCGACATGGGGTCATTGACGAACCAGCCAAAGCCAGCGGGGCGCGGGGCGCCGGCCATCGGGTGGACAAGTCCAGCTTGCGCGCCAGCCGCGCGGGATCAAATCGTTCGCCCACTGCCCGATCCGGGCGGCTTCTTCAGCGCCGGCCGGATGCCCCGGATAGGCGACGACGCTGAGCGCGCCTTCCCCGCCCAGCCACTCGCAACAGGCCTGCAGGGCCGCGAGCGTGGTTTCGGGCCGCGTGACGATGCACCGGTCCGACCCCGGGCGATAGCCCAGATTGAAGACGGCAACCCGCAGTCGCCCGCGTACGCTAGCCGGCAGCACGCTCGACAGATCGGCATGGTTGGCCCGGTGCAATTCCACGCGCGTGCCAAGGCAGGCCGCTTGCAGGCGCAAGCGGGTCTGGGTAAGCGCTTCGTCCTGGATGTCGATGGCATGGACGCATCCGGTGTCGCCCACCTGCCGCGCCAGGCGCAGGGTGTCATGGCCGTTGCCGCAGGTCGCATCCAGAGCGATGTCGCCGGTCCGGACATGCCGCTCCAGGGCCCGATGGACGGACCGCACGAGGGATTCAGGGCGCGCCGGGTCGGATTGCATAACGAGCGACATCCATGGGGTTGGCGAGCGGCGCGCCGTGTGTCATGCGGGCCGCGAGTTGCTCGGCGGCCTCGGGCGCGCGCAAAATGCCGCGACTGCCCAGCCCATTGAAGATCCACAGCCACGGCCAGCGAGGATGGCGACCCAGCAGCGGTTCGCGATCCGGGGCTGCCACACGGGTGCCGGCCCGGTGCCCGATGACTTCGATGTCTGACGGCGCCGCGAGCTGAGTCGCCAGCTTTCGCAGCAGCGCAGTGCGCCCGGCAACCGTGGTCCGCGACGAGAACTGCCCGGGCTGATGGGTCGCCCCCAGCCAGTACCGGCGCAAGCCCAGCGGCACGAGCGTGACCCCGGCACTGACGGCCTCGTGCAGATCGAGGTCCATGCGGAGGATCAGGCTCTCGCCGCCGTCCGGCTGCAACGGAAGGCCCTGCCAAAACGGGTTGCCAAGTGCCGCCACGCCCTCGCAGGACACCACGGCGCCCACGCGCTGCCCGCACCAGCGGGGTGGCGCAGGTTGGGCGCTGACCCGACGCCAGTCGAAAGCGCCGGCATCGACCTGCACGCCGGCATTGCCCCGCCGTCCGGCCGCGGAGCACAGCGCGTTCAGGTCCAGTCGCCAGCCATGATCGATGCGAAAAGCCCCGAAGGGGGCCGTAAATCCGCTCGCGACGGGGCTGTCCGTCCACGCGCCGCGGCAGGGATGCGCAAGCCCGACGGCGCGCTCCCGCTCTCTGGCGTCCCGACAGATCCGGACGATCGGCAGCGCGCTCACGAGCGGATGGCCCAGTTGCTGGCTCAATCGGTCATAATGCGCGCGTGCGGCAGCGCAGCGGTCCATGAGATCGGGCAACGGGCTCAGGCGCGGCCCCGTCAGGGGATTCATCAGTCCCCCGGCCGCGTGCGAAGACGCCGTCTCGACACCTGAATCCACGATCCGGACGCGTTGCCCTGCGCGGGCAAGCTCGAATGCCAGCAGTGTCCCGGCGAGGCCGCCGCCGACGATGAGGGTATCGATGCAGGGCGAGGCGGGGGAAACGCAGGGCGGCATCTTATACTGGCAAGGTCCGGCGGGCGCACATGACATCATTCCGCGTGGTCCGCATCTGGGTGCGGACCGCCCGGATGCGCGGGCCACGGCGGAATAGAAACGGACCCGGTCGCGCCGGTCCGACCGATTTTCTCATACAACGGAAGCGTTTTATGGCTGAGTGGCTGATGTGGGTCAACAATCCCGAGGCATGGGTGGCGCTGGTCACACTGATCCTGCTCGAAATCGTGCTCGGAATCGATAACATCGTCTTCATTTCCATCCTCTCCGATCGCTTGCCACCCAGTCAACGACCGCGCGCCCGGAAGCTCGGTCTGGCGGTCGCACTGGTGACGCGCATCATGCTGCTGCTGTCGCTGGCGTGGATGGCGCGGCTGACGGAGCCGCTGGTCTCGGTGCTGGGCATGGGGATTTCCGGGCGTGACATGATCCTCCTCGCCGGCGGCCTCTTTTTGCTCATCAAGGCAACGCTGGAAATCTATGACAAGCTGGAGGGTGAAGAAGGCGAAAAGGATGCCAAGGCAATGGGCGGATTTACCGCCGTCATCCTGCAGATCGGCATCATGGACATCGTTTTTTCGCTGGACTCGGTGATTACCGCCGTCGGCATGTCCAACGACATTCCGGTGATGGTGATCGCGGTGGTCGTCGCCGTATTGTTCATGATGGTTGCCGTGAATCCGGTCAGCAACTTCATCGACCAACATCCGTCCGTCAAGATCCTCGCGCTGAGTTTCCTCATCATGATCGGCATGGTGCTGGTGGCCGAAGGCCTGTCGTTCCACGTGCCCAAAGGCTACGTGTACTTTGCCATGGCATTCTCGGTGTTCGTGGAAATGGTCAACATCCGCATCAAGGGCGCGCGCGCGGTGCAACCGGTGGAACTGCGCCAGCCCTACAGCGATCACCGCCACCAAGACTCTTCCGAGTCCAAGTGATGCATGAGCGGTCGACGCGACGTGTCCCGGAGGGATCCGCGGGTGCCCCCCGGAGGCGCGCCGCAGCCCCACGCGGCGCCGGCACGTCCCCATGGGTCATTGCGGCGCTGGCGCACCCGCGCCAGTGCCCGCTTGCCTGGCGGGCTTCAACGGTCGACGCGGTCCGGGCGTCAAAGTGCCTGGGACTGCGAGTCTTCATGGGGATTTGATGACCCGACCCCGCCCCTTCATCCCCCTGCGCGCCCCTCGGGCGGTGTGGAAAACCCCAATTTGCAGCCCGCCCCCGCTTGGACCGGATTTTCCGGGGGTGCCCCGCCTCATTTCCGCCCCGCCGTCGTCCGCGATGCCGGCGCCTTTCCGACCGGATTCGGGTTTGTCTCGGGCAGGGCCTGGCGGTACGCGGTGATCCGTCTGCCGCCGATCTCCTCGACGCCTGAACGCAATCCATCGTGCACCGAGCGAAGTCGTCAGCGGCAGGACAATGGGTCGGTCGATGCCCCGTGGCACGCCGGGCGGCGGTCGAGATGGGGCGGCCACGCGGACCTGTGGTTGCCGACACGGCGTCCGGGCTCGCCGACCCAACGGAAGGCGCCGCATGACTGGAACGGGAAGCCATTCCGTCACATCCCATGTCCCGCTCGCGCGCTAACATACGTGGCGGGTTCCCGGAGCAACTCGGCCGGGACCTTGACCAGTGGCGCACCTGTCGCCCATCCGTGACAGGTGCTCCACCAGAACACCCATGCTAGGGTCCGACACCGAAAATCATACCGGTCTACAGAATCGCGTCGGTCTGCCGATGAACGAAACGGATGCCAGAACCCCGCGTCACATTCCCGAAAGAGGATCGTACCCAGTGACCACTGCAGTCGTCTTCAACCTGCCAGGCGCGGCCGGGCACATCAATCCCACGGTTGGCCTGGTGTCCGAACTTCTGGCGCGGGGCGAACGCGTCATCTATTACGCCGGCGAGGACAGCCGCCAGCAGTTCGAGGCCCTCGGGGCGACATACCGGACCTATAGCCCCTTCTTCGAATACCAGCACAGTGCCGCCATGGCCAAGAATCTGGGTACCGCAGCGTTCATGCTGATCGAGCATGCGGAATGTGCGCTGGCCGGTCTCCTGGAGGCCATGGAGAAGGACAGGCCGGATTACATCCTCTACGATTCCTGTTGCATGTTCGGAAAATACATTGCGCAACGCCTGGGCATTCCGGGTATTTGTCTGGTGACGACGATCATCAGTTCGCCGCTGTTGCTCCTGAGCGACCCGGCCTTGCTGGGGAAGGTCATCGTCGACGTGCTCGCGATTTCACCCCGGGTGCCGGAAGCGCGCCGCCGGCTGATGGACCTGCTCAGCGCAGTCGGCTTGAAGTATCGAAACATCATCCATCATGGATTCGATCTGTTTCTCAACGAGGGTGATTTGAACATCGTCTTCCTGGGAACCGCCGCCCAGCCCATGCCCAAGTTGCTCAACGAGCGCTTCAAGCTCGTGGGGGCATCGATCCCGGAGGGCCGCGATCCACCGATGGAATTGCCGGTCGGCTGGGGGAGCACGCATCCGCTCGTCTACGTCTCGCTCGGGACAGTGCACAACCTGAAGCACGATTTCTATCTGCAGTGCCTCGAGGCGTTCGGCGACCTGCCTTGCAAGGTCATCATGTCCGTCGGAAAGCACGTCGACGTCGCGTCATTGGGCCGCATCCCCGCGAACTTCATGGTACGCAACCGGGTGCCGCAGCTGGAGGTGCTCAAGCGTGCCCAGGTGTTCGTGAGTCACGGCGGGATGAACAGCATCAACGAGAGCACCTATTTCGGGGTACCCCTCGTCATGGTCCCGCAGCAGCTCGAACAGGCCTTCAACGCGCGCCGGATTCGCCGACAGGGCGCGGGATTGATGCTGAAAAGCAACAAACTGACGCCCAAGACGCTTCGCAACGCGGTCCAGACCATTCTTGCGGACGGGCGGTACAAGGAGAACGCCAACCGGCTCAGTCGCGACATTCGCAGCTTGGGCGGGCAGCTGCGCGCGGCCGATGAAATCCTGGGGTTCGTTCACGGGCAGGCTCGTCCGGAGATCCGCAAGACGGCCTGAAAGACGGGTTTCTCGGCGCAGGAGTCCCCAACCGGCGCCAAGACGCGCTGACCATTGGTGTCGCACACCGTCGACCCCGCGGCTGCAACCCCATCCATGGCACGAGGGCAATCGCCGCGTTGGGCGCATGAGCCTCGCCGAGCGTGCTCCCCATCCGGAGTGGGCAACCCGCTTCGGTCCGGCCCCGCAGTCCGCCGTGCGCGTATCCGCGAATATCCCGGCAATGCGATGCCGGCTACCGAGCGCGCCCTAGCAGATCGGGCTGCCCAGGCAGTACGGTACAATCGAATCGCTGCTTGCACATCATCCGGAGCGTCCGTGTGAATACCTTCCGTACGATCTTCCTTTCCGCATTTCTCGCGCTCATCGCCGGCCCGGCTCAATCCGCCATCGTGACGCAACAACTGTCCTACGCCGTCGACGGCGAGACGATGATCGGCTATTTCACCTACGACGATCGTCTCACCGGACCGCGACCCGGCGTGCTGGTGTTCCATGAGTGGTGGGGACTCAATGATTTCGCCAGGCGGCAGGCCGATGCGCTGGCCGCCAAGGGCTATCGTGTGCTGGCAGCCGACATGTATGGGCGAGGCGTCCAGACCCACGATGCCGCCGAGGCCGGCTCTCTGGCCGGGGCGGTGCGTGGCAAAGACCTTTTTCGCACTCGCGCCGAGGGGGCGCTCGAGGCGCTGATGAAGCAGCCGAACGTCGATCCGGCACGCATCGGGGCCGTTGGCTACTGTTTCGGCGGCACCACTGCGCTCGAACTGGCCTACAGCGGCGCGCCCGTCAAAGGGGTGGTGTCTGTCCACGGCGGACTGACCGCGCCGCGGGAAACGGATCAGCACATTCGCTCGGCGATCTTGGTCCTCACGGGAGCCGCCGATCCGTATGTGAAACGCGAGGAGATCGTCGCCTTTCAGGACGGCATGGAACGCACCGGGGCGGACTGGACGATGATTACCTTCGGCGGTGCCATGCACGGTTTCAGCAATCCCGAGGCGAGCCGCCACGAGATGCCGGGCGTCGCCTTTGACGCCCGAGTCGCCGAGCGTGCCTGGCAGGATACCCTCGCATTTCTGACGCGGGCGCTGGGACCGGGCCGCGAATGAAATTTGGTGCACCGTCGCTGGCGATGATGAGAACTACGTTTTCGCCATAGCCCTATGATCGTTCAAATCACCAGCGGTTCGCCATCCCGTAGCCGTTGGATTGGCGGGAATCCGTCCACTTCAGCGTCCCACGCCACGCCGTGGATAGGCACCATACAGCGTGGATTGAGGCTCTTGGCGAAAGCCCGCAGGTCAGAGGGTGACGCATGTCCGCTGGTGTGAATGTGTGCGGCGCGGGCGCCGCCGCGCTCGAACCACTCCTGAAGGCGGACGCCATCTTCGTTCTTGAGATAGCCTCTCCACATCGACCAGCACCACGCATCGTCGCTGTTTGGCCTGACACCCGCCGGCTCGTAGTCTCGAACAAGGGAGGGGCGAACCATGACTACCCACTTCTCGGGATCGGCCGCGAGCTTTTTGGCCGACATCCCGTGGGGAACCATTCGCGCCACAAAAGCCTCCTCGCCCTTGCGGCGATACATGCGCGCGAACGCACTGGTGACTACCACTTTCATTGCGGACCAATCGGGCTGTGGCAGCTTCCCGAACGCGGCAAGCTTTTCGAGAACTTCGGCCGTGTAAAGATCAACCACCAGCGTTCGACCCGTTTTCAGGCAGGCCCGGTAGAGCGTCACCGTCCGGTCGATGTTCTGAGCCGACCAAGCAACAAATACACGGCCCTTGGTTTCGCGGAACAGGGACACGAAATCGGCTTCAAGATCGCCTTCGCTCATACTGGGTTTATCGCTGCCGAGGTTGGTTCCCTCCATGAGCAGCACGTCGATGTCCGACGGCGGCTCTGCCATGATCCGTTCAACGAGTTTCGACTTGCGGCCGTGGATTCGGAAATCGCCAGAGTAGAAGATGCGTTTACCGCCGACCTCGATCAACAGCATGTGGGCGTCGAACGCCGAGTGATCGGTAAGGTAGGGCATCACCGAAAACGGGCCGACAGCCAATGTCTCCCCGCTTTGCCAACGTCGGAAGTCGCGCTCAATGGGGACGCCGAAAATGCCAGAGGTCAACTTAATGAGGGCCGCCGTGGCTTCGCCACAGAACACCGGCCATTGGGCGGGGGTCTCCTCAAGCAAGCCATAGTGGTCTTGGTGAGGATGGGAGATGAGCACCCCGTCAACGGGCGCCACAAGATCAAGCGATTTAGGCAGGAGCCCTGTGGCGCCGCCGGGCGCGTCGAGCGGGCGGCCGACATCAAGGAGCACACGCCCTCGCTGTGTGGCGATCTCAATGCAGTTGCCGCCGATCTGGTCCGTTGCGCGGTGAACCGTGAGCGTCACATCCGTCACGATCAGGCCAATCCTCTTCCGGCGGGAGGATCGAGGCGGTAGGCATCCGTCTTGATCGTCAGCACTGGCACGTTGCCGGCGACCAGCTTCTCTTGATGCGCCTGCCATGCGGGGGCGACGAGTTGCTCCTCTGTACCGAAGATCACCAGACGCGGTATCGTGTCGAGGTCGAGGCGGTTATGATCCGTAGCGACCCGCCTCACTTCCGGGTCGAGATTGAGCGGTTTGGAACCCTCAGAGGCTGCTTCGGCAAAATCCACCAACAGCGTACAGGTCTGCGCATATGCCTCGATCACAGCGCGCCGATGATCAGCCTGCGCGAGATAGGCCCTGTAGGCGTTGATCTGCGACATCACTTCGGCGTCGCCATCCCTGGCCTTGAGGCGGCCGTCCGTGATCCGCTTGGCCTCCCAGAAGACGACGTTCGAGCCCCTCCCGTTTGGCTCGAGCGCGATGAGATCCATCCGCAGAGCAGTCTTCTGGTCGCCGTGCGCGGGAAGGCCCATTTCCAAGTCGATCACACCAGCATTATCCGCGACGACTCTTTCCACCTCAGCCTTTTCGGCCGTCTCCCACCGAGCCGCGCGCTCCATCCACTCGAACAGCGTCGAGGCGCCCGCGTAGGGCGCGGAGTAACCGGCCTTGGAGTGAATGATTCCGGCATCCGTCAGCCGGGCGTAGGCTTGGTCCTGCGCGCCAGCGAAGGCGTATTTCACATGCACATCGACATAGGGGCGGCATTGGCCGTCGAACGCGACACGGGCGACGGACTGACCGCGCAAGTAGAAATTCAGATAGTTGTCGCGCACGGCCAGCCGCAGCGGTCGCTCCGCCTTGCCGGTTCCGCTTGGCCCCCAAAGCGCAAGCAGGTCTTTCCACCAGTTGCTAGACGAGCTTGCCACCATGTCTGCAAGCCGCGCCTTCGCATCGGGCATTAACCCTCGCGCAAACCGTCTTCCCACCACCCCAGTGCACTCCCGCTACCCGAAACCCACACTGCGACCACCGGTGAGCGACCAATCGGTGTCCTTCAGAAGATGGTCTATCCTGACGCGCGCGAACGCTTCATTGGCCGCCTTTCGACGCCCCCTTGGTCCCCGTTTCCCCCTTATCCGCGCGTCCAGCCTGCACGGAAAGCCGTTCATATTCTTCCACCGAGACGACCACCACCACGCCGCGCCCGTGCTTTTCGATCAGCACCGACGTCCCCCCGCCTTGAGTAGCGGGGCGATCTAGAGTCCGGGGTTAGGGTAGCCGATATCGGCCATCCGTTTGGCGTAGGCGGCGGGCGTCAGCCCGGCCAGTGCTTTCTTGGGTCGTTCCTCGTTGTATTCCCGGCGCCAG